>CAZSDE010000005.1:9309-24933 GCA_964605435.1 uncultured Akkermansia sp. | reverse complement strand
GACTCACCGATATCCTCATGGGAAACCTGCGGAAGCTGAGTCTTGGCGCGGGCGGGGATTCCCGCATCCATGCTCTCGGATTCCTGCCGGGGGTCTATCTGCTGATGCGGCTGCATCTGGAGGGTGCCGGCTTTGAGGTGGTGCCGCATGTCTTCGACTGGCGGAGGAATCTGGCGGACCTTGGGCGTGAACTCCGGGAGCAGATCGAGGCTGAGAAGGGCAAGGTCATGATTGTGGCGCACAGCATGGGGGGGCTGGTGACGCGGGCGGCTTTCCGGCAGGGCCTGCGGAACGTGGAGAGGTTTATCATGCTGGCGGTTCCCAATCATGGATCGCTGGCACCGGTCGAGGCCTTGCGGGGCCAGTACAGCCTGGCCCGCCTGATCGCGCGAGGTGATCTTGTGAACAACGCGGAGGAACTCGCGGAAGAAGTATTCGGCACGTTTCCGGGACTCTATCAGATGATTCTGGACCGCAGGCTGCACCCTGGACTGGACCTGTTCGAGCCATCCAAGTGGCCGTCGCAGGGTCCGCATCCAGACCGGCAACTGCTGGCATCGGGGCGGGAGGTGGCTCGCCTTCTGGCCGGCCCTGCGGACACTCCGGACATCCCATGGCATCTCATTGCGGGGACGGGCCAGCCGACCAAGGTTGCCGCACGGCTAGGCGACAACGAATTCGAGTACCTTGTGACGAACGACGGGGATGGCACGGTGCCGCTGGCGTCGGCTTTGCTGCCCGGGGTGGCTTCGACCTTCCTGGCGCGGGCGGGGCATGGGTTTTTCGCCAATGACGGGAAGGTGCGTGCAGCCACCGTGGACCTGCTCAGGCGTGGCCATACCATGGTGCTGGGCAGTTCCGCGCCGCCGGTGGTTCGTTCCCGTGGGGAGCAATGGGTGAAGGAGAGCGAACTTCGGAAGGTGGCCGGCAGTCTGGCGCGAAGCCGGGCTCCGGGGCCCCTGACGCACACGCAGCGGCTGGGGGTTCTGTTTGGTGAACCGTCGATGGTTCCTGCCCGTGCGGCGGATCCGGTGGCGGCGGAGTCTGCGCGGAGGTACCTGCCAAGGCTGGAGCAGGTGACGGTGGGGAGACGGAAGCTGCGGCGCCTGGAAGTTGCGTTCTACCGCGGGAGCATCACCGATGTATCGGCGCGGGCGTATGTCCTCGGAACCTTTCTCGGGGTCACGCCTTCCGGGGCGGCGGGCGCACTGGATTCACTCATGGACGGGGCCATTTCCGAGTTGCTGGGGCACAACATGTTCGGCTCGCGGACGGGGGAAGTATTCATTCTGCCGCTGGCGCAGCGGGAGGTGCGTGCGGAGATGGGCGTGTTCGTGGGCATGGGATCGTACGACAAATTCAAGACGGCGGAGTCTCCTCCACCGCAGGCGGGTTCCCGGGGGACCAGGTTCCATCTGCACGGGCAGCATGTTCCGGCCCTGGAGATTGCTGCGGAGAATGCGGCGAGGATGCTGGCGCGCACGAAGGTTGATGACTTTGCGACGGTGCTGCTGGGTGGCACGGTCGCCGAGGATCTCGCCGCCTCTGCGGAGAGCATGATGCGCGGATTCCTCAGGGGGCTTGAGGAGGCCGATCATGGCCAGGGTGTCCGCAGGCTGGTGTTCTGCGAGACAAACGAGGAGCGCTTCCATGCCGTGCGGCGGCAGATTGTGGATCTTGCCTCGACTCCGCTCTGTGAAGGAATTGAGTTTGTCTTCAGCGAGCTGGACCCTCCCCCGGAGGTGGAGCGTCTGCGGGCGCTCGGAGTGAGCACATCCGTGGTACGGACCACAGGCCTGGAACCCGTTTATCTGCTCGTGCGCGCCGAACCGGCAGGAGGTTCCGGGCGTCAGGCCGCCACCATCTGGAAGACGTCATTTCTCGGACCATCCAACCGGGCCGCGGTGCGGGAGGAATCCGTGACGCTTACGGCAGGTGAGCTGGATGACTTGCTTGCGGTAGTGGCAGGCGACGGGGTTCCTCAGCCGGGAGAGGAATCGGAACTTGGCCGCCGCATCGCGGAGCGCCTGCTGCCGAAGCAGATTCTTGCGGATCTGCAGGCTGCCGTGGTGGATCGGCCACTGGTGATTCTGCATGATGCGGAGGCGTCGAAGATTCCGTGGGAAACGCTGAGCTTTCCCATTTCACGGAAAGAGGAACCGATGCGACCGGCCTTGAAGAACGGAATCAGCCGGCGCTTTCTGGCAGATGCCAGCGTGTGTGCGCGCTGGGCCACACCCTCCAGAAAAGATGGCAGCATCGATGTGCTGCTGATCAGCAATCCCACGGGCGACCTTCCCGGGGCGGAAAGGGAAGCTGAGAAACTCAAGGAGGTGCTTTCCGCTCATTCCCGTTTCCGGGTGGATCATGCTCTGCGCGGAAGTGCCGCCACCCGCCGCGCGATCCTGGAGAAGCTCGCATCCGGGCGGTACGATATTGTGCACTACTGCGGGCATGCCTTCTTTGATCCGGCCAACCGGGATGCCTGTGGGCTCGTCTGTGCGCAGGAGGAAGTACTCACGGGCAGAGAGGTAGCGGGCATTGCGAAGCTGCCGTTTCTGATGGTGCTCAATGGGTGTCAAAGTGCCAAAACCCGGCGCGGCGGCAAGGCTCCTGCAAAGCAGAAGTCCGCAGGGCGAACTGTCGGGTGGACAGCCGCTGTCCAGACCATTGCAGAGACCATGCTCTGCTCCGGAATTGCGAATCTCGTCGGTACCTACTGGCCGGTGGACGATGTGGGTGCGCAGGGGTTTGCGGTCAAGTTCTATCAGGAACTGCTGGCTGGCCATCCCCTCGGGGTGGCCGTCACGGCAGCGCGCAAGGGGCTTTACCCGGGGAGTGGCGACTGGGCCAATTACGCACTCTTTGGCAATCCCATGGCCCGGCTCGGCCTCGAGGCCTTCTGAGGAGGAGAAGAACCAACCGGCTGCGGAATGGGGCAGACGACGGCTCAAGACGCCATGTCAGACCGGGCGGAGGACGCTTTTGACGACTTCGCCGCGGTGCATTTTCTCGAAGGCTTCATGCCATGAGGTGACGGGCCAGACGCCGCCGATGATGGGGCGGACGTCGAGCTGTCCGGACCCGAGGAGGGCGAGGACGCGTTCCCAGATGGGCCAGTTGTGGCTGAAGCTGCCCTGGAGGGTGATGTTCTTCTGGACGAGGGGATCGAGGCTGAAGCCGAGGGGATCGCGGCCCCAGCCGACCTTGCTGATCCAGCCGGCTGGGCGGACGAGGTCGAGCGCGGTTTTGAGGGTGATGCTGGCTCCGGCGGCGTCGATGATGCCATCGCAGCCGAGGCCATCGCGTTCCATGGCCCATGTTCTGGGGTCATCGGTGATCGTATGGCAGCCGTACTGCCGGGCGATGGCGAGGCGGCCGGCGTCCTGGGGCAGGCCGACGACGGCGACTTCGGCTCCGCAGAGTCTGGCCATGGCGGCGCAGAGGATGCCGATGGTGCCCGGGCCGAGCACGAGGACGCGGTCGCCGGGTTCGATGCGGGCGTTGCGGACGACGGCGTTGTAGGCGACGCAGCAGGGTTCGGTGAGGCAGGCCTGTTCGAAAGGGAGCTGGTCCGGAACGTGGTGCAGAATGCGGGAGGGAACCCGGACGTAGCGGGTCATGGCTCCGTTGACTCCGTAGCCGAATCCCTTGCGGGTCGGATCGAGATTGTAGAGTCCCCGGCGGGTCATGGGATTATCCGGGCTGATGATGGCCGCGGTTTCGGAGACAACGCGGTCACCTTCCTGCCAGTGGTTCACTGCGCTGCCGGTGCGGGCGATGACGCCGCCGAATTCGTGTCCGAGGACCACGGGGTAATTGACAGGCCATGAATGCTGCGATGTCCACTGGTGGAGGTCGCTTCCGCAGACACCCACGGCGGCCACTTCAAGGAGGACGTCCTCTGGTCCGATCTCCGGGGCTTCGAGTTCCCGGATTTCGACGGAACCGGGATCCGGGGCGAAGTTGACGACCGCGGGGGATTTCATGGCGCAGGGAATGGCAGGAACTTCCTCGCTCTCTCAGCGTCGGTCGGCATCGCCGAAGCCGAAGCGGCCCGGTTCCTGCAGAGCGAAGTCGCGCGAGCGGAGTTCGAGGTATTCCAGTTCGCCGCTCGGGCCGAATTTCGGGGTCATCTGGATGAGATGGTCCTGGGCGAGGCACCAGAGGAGCTGGCGGCGCGTGATGGCAATGCGGTCGATGTTGATGATGGGGTTCTCCTTCGGTTCGATGACCCACTGGTAGCGGATGCCTCGGAGCGCTTCGTGATCGAAGCACGCCTTCAGTGGAGTATCGAGGATGAGCGTCCGCATGGGGGTATCCAGCCAGCGGTTGAGTGGAGGGTAGCGGGTAAAGAGGAAATCATTCGGCACCACCGCCATGGCGTCGCCTGCCTTGAATTTCGGCTGAGGGTCGAGCAGGAGGTCGATCGCGGTGCAGCCGGGGAGCAGGCCAAGGGCAGCGAGAGCGGAAAGGGCGGTACGGTTCATGGGATTGGGGAAAATGGCGCTTTCGGGAGCACCCCTCGATGTCGTCTTCCCGGCGGGGCGGGTGCAAGATGATTTTTCGCGGGAATGCGGCGGACGCTTCGGTTCCTTCCGACCATGCCACGGACCGGACTGTTCAAGAATGGGGGAAGGATGCCGCCGCAAATTCCCCAATGGATGCTGAATTCTCATTAAGGTTGACAATCGGGGGTGGTATTGGCTACTGGGTTGCTAGTCTGCGCGAGCGGGGGCCTTTGCCTTGCTGGGATTCGGCATGGAAGTGCCGGGGTTGCGCCTGAGCGGCAGGACTGCAAGGAATCATGGCGTTTCAACTTCGACATTTTTTCCGCCGGGAGTCCGGGCTGGCGGTTTTGCCGTCGGCTGGGGGGGAGGGTGCGCAGCAGAGCCGGGAGACGGTGGCGGGATCGTCCGCGGTGGCTCCCCGCGGGACGGCGACGGTGCGGGAATTGCGGAGGCTGATTCCGGCGGGCGACGCGGCCACGGGGGAAACTGGCGGGGACACCCTTGTGCTGCTGCCGATGTCGGCGGTGGCGAGTGGACGGATGCGGCTGCGTGAGCTTTGGGAATGTGCACCGTTTCTGTTCCGGGGAGAAGTGGCGGTGGTGGATGCTCGTGAAGTGGTTTTGGGTGAAGAGCCGGCGGGGGCTCTGGAGCAACCGGAGCGGACCGGCGGACTCTGGTCGCGTTTTGCGGAACTGGGTGAACCCCTTGCTGCGGCGGCTCTGCAGGTTCCACCGGGGGGGATTGCGGGTGGTGGGCAGAATTCCGCGGAACGGGATCATGTGCGGGAGGGTGTGCGGGAGGAAAGGGCTGCGGAGATGGCGGGTCCGACGGAAGTGGCGGCGCTGCTGGGGACGCTGCCGGGGGTGCGGGCCTGTGCGTTATCGGTGGCTGGTGCCGGTGCCGGTGCTGGCGGAGATGCGGAGATTTCGTGCGCTCTGCGGTCGGCACTGCCGCAGACGGAAGCTGCGTACCGCATTCTGGCGGCCGGGATGGCCCTCACGGATGCTGCCGTGGTGACGATGCGCGCTGGGGAGGAGGTCCGCACCGTGATTCCTGGAAACGGGGTCTTTCTGGTGTTGGCTCATGCATGGCCGGAACTGCCGGAACAGACAGCAGCGCAGTGCCTTGCGGTGGTGCGGCGGCTGGCGTCGACTGGCTGAATTCTCCCGACCCGCATGGCGCTGCTGTTTCATGACACGCGGGAGATCACCTTCAAGGTGGTGTACTGTGGCTGTCCCCTGAGCGGCAAGACGACCAATCTGGCGTGGATTCATGATCGCATGGACCATGGCAGCCGGGGCAAACTGGTTTCGCTGGCGACCTCGCAGGACCGGACCCTTTTCTTTGATTACCTTGCCGTGGAGACGCCGGTGGTGGCTGGATTCCGGACAAGGTTCCAGCTCTACACGGTACCGGGTCAGGTCCAGTACGATGCGACGCGGCAGATTGTCCTGCGTGGTGCCGATGGGCTGGTGTTTGTGGCGGACAGCAGCGCGCCGCGCCAGGCAGCGAATGCGGAAGCGTGGCGGTCTCTGCGGGCGATGCCGGGGGGTGTGCCGCAACTGCCGATGGTGCTGCAGTACAACAAGCGGGATGCGGGTGATGCCGTTTCCCGGGAATCCCTGAATCAACTGCTGGGCAATGGGGAGGAAGGTCTGCCGGTCATCGAGGCCTGTGCGGTGCAGGGCACGGGAGTGTTTCCCACGCTCAATGCGGTGGCGCGGCTCGTGCTCCGCAGTTTCCTGTCGCAGGCCGCCGGGTTTGCGGTTCCCTGAACTGATTTCCCCATGAACGCACCGAATCCCTCAACCTGCCGCAGAGCGGGCATGCCCCTGATGCTTGGTGCGCCGGGGGAGGCCTTGCTGGGGCGGGTGCTGCAGGCGCATTGCGCGGACAGCGACTGTGTGTATGCGGCGGTGATTGATGAAAGCGGCGGAGTGCTGGCACAGACCGGAGAGGCTGCGCTGCAGGACCGGGGCGAGACCGCGGCGCTGGCAGCGGGGGCATATCATGCGGTCCGGGAAACGGCACGGAGGCTGGGCGAGCCGTCATTTGAAGGCCTGTCGCATCAGGGCCTGCACCGGCACTTCCATCTCGGCCCGGTAGATGAGCGCTTTCTGCTGCTCAGTGTTTTCGGAAATGACACCCGGCTCGCGCTGGTGCGGGCCTGTGCGCAGCGGACGGCAGGCCGCCTGCGGGAAGCGCTGGCAGAGGCGCTGCCGGATCCTGTGCGTGGGTTGGGTCCGGTCGATTTCCGGGAACTGCGGGGCGCAGTTTCCGCTTCGCTGCTCGGCGGCGATCTCTTTTCCGGGGGCTGAAGCCGGCGCGGCGGTCGTCCGTTCCCCTTCCCTGCGGCGCGTCTCCTTGACATTCAGCGGTATGACGGTCACCTGAGGAATCTCCCTGCACCGCTGCAGACGCCGCTGTCTTCCGGATCCGGGAAATTCCTGACTGAGCACAATGAAGAGGATTCTGATACGTCCTTCGCAATGGAGTTTCGACCGGCTGCAGAACCGTCTGTTCTCGGAGGGGACTTCCTTTCAGGGAGTGTATGGCGATGCCTTCCGGAGCTGGCGTGCGCTGGCCGCAGAGCGGGGATTTTCCATGGACACGTGGGACATGCATCCGCTGGGTTCGGCAGACGTGATCTGGTTCATGGACCTTCCGGCACATCGGCGGGATGTGAGGGAGGCTCGGCGGCAGGCTCCGCATGCTCTGCTGGTGCTGCAGATACTGGAGACCCCGGCGGTGGGGCCGCATTTCTTCGTCGGGTCGAACCACCGGGATTTCGATGTGGTTCTGACGTATGACAGTTCTCGGTGCGATGAGCGACGGTATTTCCGGTATCATCTGCCGCACGCGCTGGTGGCGCGGGAGTCCGCGCTGCCCTGGGGTGAGCGGCGCATCTGCTGCATGGTCAACTCAAACCGGCTCGAAGGATACTTTGCTCCGAGGCAGCTCGGGCCCGAGGGTCTGCCCGTCGTCGGCCGGCTGCTTGGCGGCTGGAAGCTTGGGCTTTCCGGCCTGCTTCATCCCACTCGTGGCGAGCTGTATTCTGCCCGGAGGCGGCTGGCCCGCACCGAGGACCGGCTGGGACTCGGCGTACTGACTGTTTTCGGCAGCAAGTGGAACGGGGAATCAATTTCGTGGTGTCCGTTCTATCCGAATGCTCCCTATGGTTGCCGGGGAGGTGGCAGTTTTCCGGGTGACAAGCTGGATCTGATGGCGGGTTACCGTTTCAGCATTGCCTACGAGAATTTCGAAGGTTCGCGCGGCTACATTTCCGAGAAGATCTTCGATTCCCTTTCGGCGGGCACGGTTCCCGTGTACCGGGGAGATGCCGGGATCCATGAATATGTGCCGCGCGAGGCAATGGTGCGGGCGGATGATTTCCGGAATGACGAAGAACTGCTGAGGTATCTGCAGGCTTGTCCGGAGGCCGAGTGGCTGCGGATGCGTGAAGCGGGTCGCCGCTTCATGGCCTCCGGGGCTTTCCATCCGTTCACGAGCGAAGCGTTTGCGGACCGCATGATGGAAGTGCTGTCCATAGCGGCGGCCGCGCGGGTCTGACCCCGGGTCATTCCATGTAGAGGAAGGCCGAGGAACTGAGCAGGGCGTGACAGAAATCGGTCACGGCGGCCGCGCGTGCTTCGGCGGGACGATCCGGTGGCGGGGCGATGGATTCCTGTCCGCTCACGAGGTCGCGGCGCAGGCCGGTAGCGGGTTCGAACTGCCAGCAGGCAGCGGCCGCAGGGTCCGGGGATGGCTGACGCAGGAGGATGCTGTGCTCCGGCAGAATGCCTCGGTGCAGCCGTATTTCGTCGATCAGCCCATCCCATGGGTGCGCGGCGGTGGTGTCGTTTCCGAGGACGAGAGGGGGGAGCGGGCCGAGCGGGCCGGCGAGCGGGTGGGAGGCAACGGACGTCTGGAGAGGTTCGTCATCATTGGCGAGGTCCTTGACGGAGAAAGTGACGGTGCCTTCGCCCGCTGGGCCGAAGTGAACGGCGGCGGCGAGGTAGTAGCTGCGGTCGAGCTGGAGCTGCAGGTCGCTGAAGACCGCCTCCGTCGTGGTTTTGCCGTCGGCGCGTCGGCCGCGCAGCTGGAGAACCGGCATCTGGGGTTTGCGGCGTGATTGCTGGCCCGTGACGCCGAGCGACCAGCCATTCTCAGTGCCGCTGGGATCCCATGAGGCAGCGATTGTGCGGACATCGCCCTCCGTTGCGATGGAGCGGAGGAGGACGACGGCTTCCACCGTGAAATCGGTCCCGCTGAGATCCGGCGGGCTGATGATGGAAAGGCCTGCGCTGGGCGTTTCCGGAGCGATGACCACGGCTCTTCCGTCCCGCTGGGGCATGAGTTCGGTGGGGTAGGCTGTTGCGCGGGAGCGATCGGATACGGCGATGGCGGACGAAGCCGAGAGGAAGGAGAGGGATTCCTCGAGGGAATCCGCGTCGGGATGACGTCCCGCAGTCCGGAGCCATGCTTCGCTGACGAGGCTGGCGAGGTTGTCGCCATGGCGTGCAAGGAGGGCTGTGGCCATGGCTTCGGCCCGCTCCCGGAGGAAGCGTCCATTGGCAAGGAAGAGACTCTGGAGAGCCGTGGTGGTGGTGTCCCGCTGCGGCGTGCTCGTGAACTGCTGCGGGGCATCGAAGACCTCTGCGACCGGCTCCCGCACGTTGCGGAGGAGTTTCAGATAGACAGCGCGCCGGGGTTTTGTGAAGTCGCTGCCCGGTCCCCCGGCCGGGGTCAGTTCCAGTTCGCCGCTGGCCGAGTGGATGGCGTCGCGGATCTGTTCACTGTCGAGGCGGCGGGTGGTCCAGCGCCAGAGCAGGCGGTTGGCAGGATCAGCGAGGGCCGCCTGATCCGTGTGGGGCGAGCGGCTGGACTGCCGCCATGCGCGGCTGGTGACCATGAGGCGGTGGAGGCGCTTGAGCTTCCAGCCGTGCTTCATGAAGTCAGCCGCGAGCCAGTCGAGCAGTTCCGGATGGGATGGAGGGTCGCCGAGTCGGCCGAAGTCGCTGCTGGTGGTGCTCAGTCCCTGTCCAAAGTGCTGCTGCCAGATGCGGTTGACGAGCACACGGGCGGTGAGGGGATTCTCCGGAGAAGCGATCCAGCGGGCGAGCGCACTGCGGCGGCCAGCGGATCCATGGTCCGGGGATGTCGTGGGTCCGGCGACTCCGAGGACCCTTGGGAAACCAGGTTTGACAGGGCCAGCCCGTTCCCGGCCCGGGATGAACGTGTCCGGAACATCCGGGCCGAAGTTGCGCACGGTGAGCGCCTGCGGGAGCGCGGCAGGACGGAGGTGCGCAAAGCCGGCGAGTTCGCGGCGCAGGACCGTCAGCCGTTCCTTGTCGGCACCCTTGATTTTCCCGTCGAGTCGGGCCCATTCGTAGGTGACCTGCCGCCATGCGAGCGAAGCGACAGGCCGTTCCGCGGGCGTCCATGTGGCCGGGTCACGGCGGAGGAGGGCACGTGTCTCCGGAGGGAATTTTTCAATCGCTTCGTCGCGCACCTTTTCTCGCCATGGCAATTCGATGGCTTCGATCTGACTGCGCAGACTGGCGGTCGCCTGTTCCCACGCGGTTTCCTGCTGCTTCCACGCGGCGATTTCGTCCGGTCGGGCCGCGGGGGCGGACTCCGGCAGTTCCATGCCCGCAAAGAATGCCTTCAGCTGGAAGTAATCGGTCTGCAGCAGGGGATCGAATTTGTGGTCGTGGCAGCGGGCGCACTGGAGGCCGAGGCCAAGGAAGACATCGCTGGTGGTATCGGTGATGTCGTTGAGGATGGCATCCCATTGCCCCGCGGCATCGCGGTTATTGTACTCGTAGATGCCCGCGCGGAGGTAGCCCGTCGCCACAAGGGCCTCCGGATTGCCGGGAAACATCTCGTCCCCTGCCAGCTGTTCCACAATGAAGCGGTCCCATGGCTTGTCGGCATTGAGCGAAGCGATCACGTAGTCCCGGTATCTCCACGCCTCCGGCCGGTAGTCGTCCGCCTTGTAGCCATCGCTTTCCGCGTAGCGCACAAGGTCGAGCCAGTGACGCGCCCAGCGTTCTCCATAGTGAGGACTTTCCAGAAGCCGGTCGACTGCCCTCCCGAAAGCATCGGGATCCGGATCACGGCAGAAGCGGTCGATTTCCTCAGGGGGAGGTGGAAGCCCCATGAGGTCGAGCCACAGGCGACGGATCAGGATGTCACGGGGGGCTTCCGGGGCAAAGCCGAGCCCGGCCGCCTGCAGCCTTGCGGCGATAAAGGCGTCAATGGGATGCAGTTCCGTGCCGGCGGGAATGGCGGGGACCGTGATGGGCTGAAAGGCCCACCACTTCCCGTCCTTGCCGGTGATTCCGGGATCGTCTGCCCATGCACTGCGGACCAGCGTCAGCGTCCCGGCGGCTGCCAGCAGGGAGCAGGCAAGAAAGAAGCGGCTCGCGTGGCTTCGCGGAGGCATGGCGGCACCCTTGCACAACGGCGAGGATGCCGCCACTCCGCATCAGCGGCCAACCAAATCGCTGCAGGGCCTTGGAAGCCGGAGGAAGAACCGGGTCGGCCGCGGATCCGGACCGCGAAGTGTCTGGATGAGCGGCTGCGCGGTGGGCCTGGGGGATCGGTCCCCTGGGTTCGACGGGACCTATTCCAGAAGGCTTCGTTGCGCCGCAGGCGAAGGTCTCGCCTTCTCCTTTGGTGCGCCTTGCCTTGTGAAAAGTTCCTTGCCGCGCTGCCAGCCCCGGTTCTTCAAAAGGCTCTCAGCCCGGCGCACCGCCGCGCCGGTAGCGGGCCGCGCGCAGACGCTGTTCGAATTCCTGTTTGAGGACAGCGGCGGCTTCCTTCACTTCCGGTTCTCCGCCGCCGTGCTGGACGGCGCGGAGGAGGGTGACGACGAGGTGAAGTACCTTGCGGTAGCCGGGCCATTGTTCTGGGGTGATTGTCATGGACAGAGCGGGTTTATTGTTTTAGTTATGCCGCAGCTTGGGTAAAACTGCCGCGCGAGGGCAAAAAAACGGTGGCGCTTCACGGGTGACACCTGCGATTAACGACACGCGCATCGTAGGAATAGCGGTCCCTCTCTAACTTGTCTAGAATAATTTTTCTTATACATTTGTTATACTGTTTTCAGAGCGGAATGAACAGGTCATCTGGCGTTGATGTGACTGGGAATCTGTGCTTGCCAAGGCCTTACTGCGCGTGGCAGAGTTGCATGGTAACGACTCTATAATTCCCCGAATATGTTCAGTCACTGCGTCATTTTCTGGACCGACCCCGGCCAACCTCATGCGGCGGATGAATTGCTGGCAGGCATGGAAAAATACCTGCGTCCGATTCCTGGATGGCTGCATTTTCACTGTGGCCGCATGCAGCCGAGTGATCGCCCGGTGGTGGAGACGAGCTATGCGGTGGGGTTGAACCTCGTGTTTCCAGATCGTTCAGCGGAAGTGGCGTATCAAGTGCATCCTCTGCATGTGGAGTTCATTGAAAAGGTCTTCCGGCCGCTGTGCACGAGGGCGGTCGTTTATGATTTTGCCTGAGGTTCGCGTGTGGCGGTGGCGGTGGTACTGGTGACGCAACCGGTGACCGAGCCCTGCAGGAAGCGGGTGTGGTAGGTGTCGCCTGGAGCTAGTTCCGAGGGGTGGCGGACGACTTGTCCGTCGGCATTGGTGGTGCAGGTGAAGCCGCGCGCGAGGGTGCTTTCTGGTCCGAGGGTCCTGAGGAGGGCGGATTGGCGGCTGAGGGAATGGCGGAGGCGTTCGGTTTTGCTGAGGCAGCGCTGGTGGAGGCGTTCGGCGGCCATGGCGAGGGCGGCGCGGCGTTCTGCGAGGATGCGGTCGGGGCGGCGCTGACTGAGGCGGTGGGCCATGTCGCGGAGGCTGGTGGATTCGGCGGTGAAGCGGTTGGCGGTGGCGGTACTGAGCGATTCCGCGGCGAGGTCGAGGTGCTGTCTCCATGGGAGGAGGATGCGTTCCGGGTCGCGGCGAAGGGTGCCACGGCTGCTGAGTTCGAGGACTCTGCGGAGGTTGGCGAGAATGGCCTGGAGGCGGCGGTCCATTCGTTCGCGGGCGGCGGAGAGGCCTGCGAGGAGTTCCATCCGGTCGGGAGCGAGCAATTCTGCGGCAGCGCTGGGGGTGGGGGCGCGGAGGTCGGCGGCGAAGTCGGCGATGGTGAAATCGATTTCGTGGCCGACGGCGTTGATGATGGGGATGGGGCAGGCGTGGATGGCGCGGGCGACGATTTCCTCGTTGAATGCCCAGAGGTCTTCGATGCTGCCGCCGCCGCGGGCGGTGACGATGGTATCGATGCGGGGGAGGCTGTCACCGGAGGCGCTGCTGAGCATGTGGAGGGCAGCGGCGATTTCCTCGGCGGCTCCGATGCCCTGCACGCGGACGGGAGCGATGAGAATGTGGAGCCATGGGGCGCGTCTGGTGAGGACATTGAGCATGTCCTGAAGGGCGGCTCCGGTTGGGGAAGTGACGATGGCCACCACGGCGGGCATGGCGGGGACTGGTTGCTTGCGGTCGGCGTCGAAGAGGCCTTCGGCTGCGAGTCTGCGTTTGAGGGCATCGAACTGGAGCTGGAGGGAACCGGCTCCGGCTGCCTGGATGCGTTTCACGACCATCTGGTACTGACCGCGGGCTTCATAGACGGTGAGGTCGCCCTGCAGTTGCACTGCCATGCCGTCGCTGAGGGGGGTACGGACGAGCTGGGCCTGCCCCTTGAAGAGGACGCAGGCCAGCTGGGCTCCGCTGTCCTTGAGAGTGAAGTAGCAGTGGCCGCTCGACTGGCGGCGGAAGTTGCTGATTTCGCCTTCCACCCAGACACTGCGGAAGTTGCCTTCGATGGCATCGCGGACGCGGCGGGTGATCTGGGAAACCGAGAGCGGTTTCGGCGGGGGCGGCGTGCTGGGAGCGGTTGAGAAAAGGTCCATGGAAGGAAGGCTTCAGCCAAGCTGGAGCAGAATCTTGCCGCTGCGTCCAGCCGAAGCGGCGTGACGGACGGCTTCGGTTACTGACGAAAGCGGATAGACGGCCGCGACCGGCTGATGGATGACGCCTTTGGCTACCAGCTGGGCGAGCTGCATGTAGAGTTGACGCAATTCCTCCTCCGGGAACGATGCCAGCCAGCGGCTGAGCCAGAAGCCGGAGAGTTCGAGTCCTTTGAAGATGAGGAGTCCGTTGGGAACTTTGAGGGGTTGGCGGCCCATGGCACCGTAGGTCAGAAGTCGTCCCCCGGGCTGTAGAAGATTCATGAGCCGCAGTGCGCTTTCGCCTCCCACCGCATTCAGTCCCAAAGAGGCAGGATGGAAGCCGGGAATCGCCGCCGCGGCAGCCAGCGCTTCCTCATCGTCAGGGAGAACCGCATCGGCACCTGCGGCACGGCAGGCTGCCGCGCTCTCAGGCCGCCGGACAAGGTTGAGAGTGCGCAGCCCCAGATGGCGGGCCAGACCGATCACGCAGTGTGCCGCCGCGGAACTGGCCGCATTCTGGAGAATCCAGTTGCCTTGCGCGGGGAGCCCGTGGCTGTGGAGCAGGCCCCACGCGGTCGCCGGATTGACCCGCAGCATGGCAGCCTGCTGAGGATCAAGGCTTTCCGGAAGGCACAGGATATCCCTGGCGGGAAGGACGATGGATTCGGCCCAGCATCCCGATGGACGCAGGGGCATGGCCAGCCTCCCAACGGGCAGAGATTCCGCACCTGGGCCCACCGCTTCGATGATCCCGCATCCTTCCATCCCGGGCACGGCAGGCCGTTGAGGTTTTGTTCCGTAGGTGCCGCTGATGAAGTTGAGATCCGCTGGGTTGATGGGTGCAAACTGCATCCGCAGCCTGACTTCGCCTTCGTTAGGTGCTTTATTTTCAATTGGTTCCAACGCGACTACTTCGTGCGCGGGACCGGTGGTGTGAAACCGTGCCGTCCATTCCATGGGGGTTGAATATCGGAGCGGATCCGGGTTTGTGCGAGGGGCTTGTTCCCTTCCGTGTCTAAGAAATGTGCATAAAAAGTTGGACAAAAGATGAACTGTCCAATATTTGTCTCGAATTGTAATCGCGGATTCGGGCACATGAGGGCACTGGATGCGGCGCTTACAGAGCACAGCCGCAAGGCAACCAACCAAAAAAACTGAGTCCATTCTCCATGAAAACCGCGACAAACACGACAACGGAAGGTGAAGTGAACACAGTGACATCCGAGATGATCGGCATGGCGGCAGATCCCGCTGTGATTGATGATCAGTCCGATCTTAAGCAGATGCTGCGGGGCATTGCGAATGGCGACCGCGCCAGCTTCGCCACTTTCCATGAACGCTTCACTGGCATGGTGTATGCCACCGCGATTCAGGTGCTGCACAACCATGAAGATGCCGAGGACTGCACGCAGGAAGTTTTTGCTTCCCTGTGGAGCAAGGCAGGCATGTATCTTGACGACCGCGGCAAGCCGTCGACCTGGCTGGCAGCGATGGCCCGCAATCGTGCCATCGATAAGCTCCGGGCCCGTCAGCGCCGCAGTCGACTCAATGATTCCTTCGAGGACGAATGCCGGATCGATGAACCCGTGACGAGGATTGACCCGTCGAAGCAGGCGGGGGTTTCCGAGCTGACGGGGCACGTGCGCAGTGCGGTCATGCAGTTGTCACCCGAACAGTCTGAAGCGATCCGCATGGCCTTTTTCGAAGGGCTTACGCAGCTGGAGATTTCCCGGAAGACCGGTGAGCCCCTTGGCACGATCAAGGCGCGGATCCGGCGCGGTCTGGGTCGCCTGCGTACCCTCATCAAGGAATGAGCCGCGGGACAGCCGATTGATCGCAATTCTGAAAAGCAGGACCGGCGGGGAGACCCGTCGGTTCTGTCGTTTCCGGGGGGGGTGGCGAGCGAACTCTAGTGGCTGATGACTGCCGAAGCGGTGCAGTCGTGGCTGGACGTGATGCGCAGCCAGCGTGCCTGGACTTCCGGCGGGAGGGCGTGCCGCGCGGATTCACCGGCAGGGACCGCAATGGTCTTCCATGGCACCCAGAGGCCGTCGCCCGTGAGGTCGAGTTCCACCGTGAAGTTCACGGGAGCTGCTGAGCGGTGCGACAGAATCAGTTCGCGGCGTGCAAATCCCCAGATGAGGCAGGGGTCGCTGG
>CAZSDE010000005.1:0-9299 GCA_964605435.1 uncultured Akkermansia sp. | reverse complement strand
TCCGGCCCAGACCGCTGCTTTGCCATCGTCGCTGCGGATGATGTGTTCCCCCGCCGGAGCGTCGGCAGCGACGCCGGTCATGATGAGCAGGCCACGCCATGAGCAGTAATCGTGAATGCGGCGGTTGTGCGTGCAGACCGGGCGCACCTTGGCGAAGCCGCCCGCGTTCTCCGCGGGAAGTTCGTAGAAGATGCCGCCCGCATTGAAGAGATCGCGCTCCGTGCAGACTTCGCGGCAGACCCGCGCAGGGCCCGCAGCGCCATCCTTGTCGAAGGCCGGATCGCCTTTGGGAAGGCGCCAGCGTTTGCCGGAATCGTCCGTGTAGATGATCGAGGCGGCATCTGCAGTGAGCACGCCGGCGGGAATTGCGCAGTTCACCTTGTGATAGGAAAGCCCCGAGGGGTCGTCCACCCGCTGGAGTTTCAGGTCGGCGTCGAGTTCGTAGAGCGCGCTGCCGTCGGCGGGCATGCAGTGGAGCGTGCCTTTGTTCTCGGCCCGGGCGCGCACCGTGGCGGCGAGGGCGAGATCCGACGAGACGGTCGCAAGGCCTGCAAACACGCTCTGGCTCTCTGGATCGGAGGGCCCGCGGGCCGGGCCGCTGGTGAAAAGCGCGGTGGCTTTGCCGAGAGGTTGGTCGCTGCGCAGCCGGATCCACACCGGAGCCGGGGGCGGTGGTTCGTCCACGACGCCATCCCTGGTGGCTTTGCCGCGGCCTCTGCCTTTGCCCGTCTCACTGGGCCGGTAGTGGTATTCCCATCCGCCGTCGTTTGTTCTGCGGAAATTGAGCCAGTCGAAATTAATCCACTGCCCGGCCGAGGCATCCAGAGTCACAGTGAACCACTTCGTCCATTTGCCGCTGCCTGTGTCGTCCCGCTCGAAGGCAATGGTGGTCGGCTTCTGACCATCGCCGGCAAGATACAGGCCATAGTTGCTGGTGCCGCCCGAGAGTCCTGCGAACAGAAATGGATCGCTCGCCTCGCCTGCCTTGACGTCTTCCTGCAGCCACACGGCACCCTGACTGAGGGTCGGCCCGAGTGCGGGCAGTGCCTCGCGTTTCATGAACCAGAGATTCGACTGACTCTGGGGCGCGGCGATGCTGCCCTTCGCTTTCCGTTTGTTGAGGAATTCGCTTTTCGCGGAGTCGTCGCAGCCGAAAACGATCTGGTCCTGCCATGCGCAGAAATCGCCGATGACTTTGATGTAGCTGCTGATGGGCCGGATACCGGCCGTGTTCGTTGCGGAGAAGGTGCGCGGAAATTCCCAGAACATGCCGTGCATGGTCATGAGGAGCGGGCCGTCGCCCACTTCGCGGATGCGGGGCCATTCTGTGTTCCAGCCGTGCGCGCCGTCGTAGCTGTTGCTCGCTTTCGGGAGTCGGAACGTGTGCCACTTGCCGCCGTCGCGCAGCATGAGAAGGAGTGATTTGTGATCCCAGCCAACGCTCCAGACCGGGTCGTCCGGCTTGCCGCCACCGATGCCGCCCGGGCCGGTGACTTCCGTGAACTGGTTGCGGCGCACCACGGTCCATTGCCCGGCCTTGCCGTCCCATTCGGCAAGGACGCCGCTGGCGGCTTTCGGGTTCCTGAGTGCATCCGACCCATGCTCGCCGTTGTTGGCATAGATGTAGTGTCCCTGTGATGAATAGAATCCCTTGCCATGATAGCCGGGCAGATCGGCCGCGCGGCCCTCCATGGTCTCCGTGACCGACTTCTTCGCGGCTCCTCCCTTCTTGAGCTGCTCGTCCACCCAGAGGTTCTTTACGGCGAGAGATTTCACATCCACTTCGTAGAAGCCTTCCTCCATGGTGGCGTAGACGATCTTTCCCGCCGGATCCGTGAGGTGCCGTGCCAGTCCCGTGTGACGCCCGAACATGGTGCTGTAGGGAATCGTGCGGACCTTGCGTTGCGCATCGATGGCATACGGCCCGATGAAGAGCTGCTGCGATTCGGCGTGAATCATCCGGCCAGCCGGGGTCCCGCCGATGCTTTCCGGTCGGATGACCTGCTGAAGCTCCGGCGTGATTTCGTAGAGCTTGTCCGAGGATCCCTTCGGCTGATGCGGAGCGTAGGTCACGACCCACAACCGCTCTGCCCATGGCACGACGGCCCCGGTCCCGCATTCCCCCTCGTTGTTGAACATGGCAAGGTGAGGATAGATGCCCGAAATCTGCCGCGGCGCCGCAGCTGCCAGGGGAGCGAGAGCAAGAGAGAGGACGGTGGCGGTTCGGATCATGGTAAGACAAATGGCATTGAAAATGGCAGGCAAAATGGCAAACATGGTGCCATGACAGCGACCATTACCATCGACAGTGCAGGCCGGGTCGTGCTCCCCAAAGCCATGCGCGATGCCCTCCGCCTTCGCCCCGGCTCGCGCCTGCGGGCGGAAATCGTCGGCGACAGGATCAGTCTGGATGTTGACGAACAGGAGGCCCAGATCGTCCGCTCGCCTGATGGCCTGCCAGTGGTGGTGGGTTGGGAGGGCTTCGACGCAGTGAAGGCAATCCAAGCCTCCCGCGAGGAACATGAGGACAGAATCCTGGCATACCGGAAAAGCCGGAAATGAATTGCATAGACACGTCTGTTCTGGTTGCAGCCATGGTGCAGGGTGAAGCGGGCCACCCTGCCTGCCGGAAGCTCTTCACGACTACAGACTGCGCCCTCTATTCTCACGGAATCGCCGAAGCGTTCGGTACGCTGACCGGAGGCCGCAGCGGATATCGCATGCCGCCTGCTGTGGCTGCTTCGCTGCTGGCGGATGCGTTCATTCCCCGGCTTACCGTAACGGTCCTCACTTCTGCCGATATGCTGCGCGCCCTGCGCGATGCCGAGAACCGGGGAGTGCGCGGCGGCGCGGTTTACGACTATCTCCACCTTGTAGCGGCGCGGAAGGCGAAGGCGGCACGGTTCTACACGCTGAACCTTGCACACTTCCTCGCACTGCGGCGGGAGGGCGATCCGGATATCGTCGTGCCGTGATTCCATAGCGGGCATGTTTAGCGCGTGATCACAAGGCGGCAGAATCCGCTGGTGGAAGCCGGGAGGAGCAGTGTGATGGACTCCGTACCATCGCCGTGCACGGTGCGTTGCGTCACCGGGGCCCTCAGGGTGGTCCATGCCGTGAGGTCGGTGCTGTGCCCGGCGACAATCGAGACGCCTTCGCTGAGCATGCTGCGTCGGAAGGTGAGGCTGATGCCGGAAGCATCGGACGAGATGACGGGCGGCGGGACGGTCGGAGCAATGCCCAGCGCGTATTCGGCCAGGGCGGTGTAGCCGTTGCCGTCGGGATCTGCCGATGGATCGGTGAGGCCGCGGGCCGCCATCCATGCGGCCAGCGGCTGCGTGCCGGAGGTGCCGGGCGTGGGGTTCGCGGCGCGCCAGTTCAGGGGATCTGCGGGAGGGGCTCCCGTGTTGACCCTGACTAGGCTGCCTCCGGCTCCGTCGGCCTGTACGGGCCACGGAAGTTGGTTGTCGTAGGTGAATTCTTCCACGGTGCTGCCGGTGGCGTCGTCGAGTTTGATGGTTTCGCCCCCATTGGCGAGACGACCTGCGGTGAAGTTGCCGGCGATGATGGCGGTGTTTCCGGGATGGGAGGCTGCGAAAGCCGCGCTGTTCAGCACCACGACAGCACGGCTTCCTGCGGGCAGTGTGAAGCCGGCTGGAAAGACAAAATCGAACCCATTCGTGAAGGCAGCGCCACCGATGTTCAGGGGAACCGCCGCCGTGTTCACGACCTCCACGAATTCGGCGTCGGGGGCACTACTGCCCGGGTCGTAACTTACTTCACTGATCCGCAGGAAGCGCTGCACATCGGTGGGCGCGTCTGGTGTTACGAAGGTGGCGACCACCTTCGCCGCGGTGTCGCTGAGGCTTATCGTTTCGGAGAAACTCGAGAGATGGCCCTCGTAGTTTCCCTGCACGAAGCGGCTCTCGCCGGCCTTCGGGCTGATGGTGCGGGAGCGGAAGGCCACGGTGCTCGGCGTGAGGAACAGCGAGCCGCCTGCGGGGATGACGGTGCCAGGATGGAGTGTATGCCGTACTCCGCCGGTGATCCGCCATCCGCTGACATCGGCGGCGCTGGTGCCGGGATTCCTCAGCTCGATGTATTCCTCGTCCTGATTGCCCGAGGCCGGGTTGGTTTCGGCGGATTGAATGACGATGGCAGGTGTGCCGGTCTGCGCGGCGGGTAGGGTGCCGCGCATGAAGGTTCCGGTGGGATCGCTGACGCCGTTGTTCGGAGCCCTGTTGTTCGAGAGCAGATAGGCACGCCGGCCGGGGAGATACTCGGTGTGGATGCGGCCGACGGCGGTGTCGAAGTTGTCCGCGCGGAAGGCATACGGACCGCCGGGGCCTGGTGCGAAGCCCCATGCGGCGCGGTCGAGGTCCGCTTCCAGTTTCATGCGTGGCTGCCAGTCGTCGAGGATGCTCTCGATGTTGCGAAGTGCCCATCCACGAGGGTGCGGAGTCGGCGGTAGAACATCTCCCGTGCTGGCGGTGTCGCCATGATGGCCTCGAAGAGCCGGTTGGCACCGCCGCGCAGGTCCTGATTGGTGGCACCGTGTTCGATGCGTTCATTGCTGATGAGATTCGGGCACGGCCCGCCGGCCGGGAAGCGGGTGTCGCCGCCGCCCAGCCAGATATCTCCGTAGGAGAAGTCGCGGTCCCATGCGATGATCTGCCACTCTCCCTTCTTCGTGTTGCGGAAGACGTAGTAATTCTTCTGGGGATTGTAGATGCTCCCGAGCGCGTTGGCGGCGAGGTAGTTCACCACGGCGGGCAGATTCACATTGTCGAAGAGAAAGGTCTGACGGTTCGCGTTCGCGGCTGCGATACCATTGGCAAACGCTGCGAGGTCTGCGGGCAGCGCACCGTTGCGCATCTCGAATCCCGTGGTGCCCGTGAGCCATGAGCCATTGCCGGTGGCTTTGTAGAGCGGCCCGGTTTCATCCAGATTGTGCCGGCGGAGGAAGCGGCGGTCCACATTCTCAATCATCACACCGAGGCTGTGGAAGGTGCCGTTCCGCTGCACGCGGATGGGCTCCACCGAAGCCGCCGGAAGGCCGGCGGCAAGCAGATCGCGGTAGGCAAGATAGTCGCGCAGATAGCTGCCGTCGCTGAAGGCCGCATTGACATTGATCTCGTCCACCCGCGGCAGGTCCGCACGGAAGCGGAACGGCTGGGAGTCGTGGAATTCGAATTTGTGCGGCTTCTTGTGAAAACTGGCGGTCGTGGCACCGCGCAGACGCACGAGTACGTTGTCGTAGAATTCACCGAGCCAGGAGACTGAGCAACGCGTGCCTGTGAGGGTGTCCGCTGCCGTGAAATTGGCGGGATCCACGAACCATTGGAAGATGCGGAGCTGCGAGGTGACACCGGTGTCAGGAACGACGGTGCCGAGATACTGCGGAGACGTCGTTGTCAGGTAGGCTGGGAGGCGCGCCGTGCGGTTGGCGGCATCGGTGGCCGTGAAGAACCAGCGCAGCATTTGCCCGGGTGCGGCGGCTCCGGCGGGAATGATACCGCTCCATGTGTTCCCTGCCCCGTTCAGCGTCACGGCCTGTTCCGGGCCATGCATCACGCGGTAGCGCAGCGACACCCTGGTGGCATCCACTGCCTTCACCGAGATGAGCCATGATCCGTCGGGCTGGACGGTGTGCGTTGGCGCGCTGAGGTAGGGTGCCGGCACATTGGCGGCCCCGGGTGTGGGTGCGCCGAAGAAGGTCGTGCCATCCGTGGAAACATCATCCGCCTGCGGGGCATAGGCTGGGGCGAAATCCTGCAGCACGCTGCCATTCCGATCCACGAGGGCGAGAAATTCGCCGGCGGTGGCGAGCGAGAAATTCGTGTGCAGCGCGGCACCGGGAACGCGTCGGTCCTTGGACGAAGCAAAGACCACGAGGTAACCGCCTGGAGCGATGCTCTGCGTGGGGAAAATCCATTTGTCCATGACCTTTGGATCATCCGTCAGGGAGAGTCCCCCTGCGTTGACCGACCATGCATTGGGATTGTGGATTTCGATCCAATCGCTGCGGTCGCCGTCGTCATCTGTCAGTCCGGCTGCATTGGCGGCGAGGAATTCCGTGATGCGGAGAGGCTGCGGCGTGCCGCCGACGCCCACGGTCACCGCTCTCGCCGCAGAGCCTCCGGCATTCATGGCCGTCAGCGAGTAGGTGGTGGTCGCCGACGGCGTGACGACGGCCGATGTGCTCTCCGGGGTCAGCGCCGGACCGGACGGCGAAAGCGTCAGGCTTTCCGCTCCGGATGCAGACCATGTGAGGGTCACGGGAGTTCCTGCGGGCGCATTTTCCGGCGTGGCCACCAGCCATGCGATTTCCGGCGGGTCGGCGGGTGGATCGTCGTCATGAGAGGAAACATCATCGAGCCACCAGCCGGGATTGCTGCCGAATTCCGTGCCGAACTTGACCGAGGAAGGCCGGGCATTGGCTGCGGCATTCGCGATCTGATAGAATGCCAGCCCGGTGGCACTGCGGGTGAAGGCCGGGCTGTTGGCGTCGGATACCTGGACATCGTAGGTGGCTCCTGCCGCGCCCCAGCCGTGCCCCGTGATGCGCAGACGGTAGACATTCCGTGTGTCGCCGGCGTCTGCCAGATCGCCGTCGCCATTCGCATCCACCGACGGTGTGACCGTGCCCAGCGGCGTCAGCGCCGACCATCCGCTGCCATTGAAGGCCGCAAAGGTACCGCCCTCGTAGCGCAGATTGATCGCATTCGCCGTCCCTGCGTCTACGATGATGGAAAAGGCCCGCGCCGACGTGCTGCGGATGGCGAAATGACACTCCACATGCCAGTCCGCCGGCCACGTCACCGCCTGGCGCAGCGCCTGGCCCGTCGCCGTGAAGCGCACCGCGTTCCGCGAACCTGGCGCAATCCCGGTCGCCGCCATCGGTGCCCCCGTGACCGTCCAGCCCGACGTGAAAGGCACCGCCTCGAAATCGGGATTGGTAAGCGCTGCCGCTGTGGCCGCCAGAACGGGCAGCAGGGCAGCAGAGAAGAGGGATCGCGGCACCCTGAACGGGTGACCGGCTCGAAGACGTGGTGGCAAGCAGAGGATCATTCGGAATACAGCAGACTCCGCGAATCAATTCCCGGCATTGGCTGCCCCCGCACCCAGGGATTGCGGTTCTGGCGGGAAACCGGAGGCCCCATTTTTCCCCTCACTGACGTTCCACGCGGTAGAAGCGGCGCGGGCGGTTGGGAACGAGGGCGTCGAGGTAGGAAGGACCGGGAAGGTTTTCGTCGAGGACCGACCATCCCGAAAGGTTTTCCGAGACCCAGATGCGGTAGAGGGAGAAGCCGTCGCTGGTCCATGTGAGAGCGACGGCGGTAGCGTCGGCCGTGATGGCAGTGATGGGGACGAAGACGGTGACCGGGCCGGGGGATCCGGCGGTCATGGTGACGTTGTCCACGACGAGGCCCGGGTTGGCCGGGTTAGCGGTACTGAAGAGGAACGAACTGGGGCCCGAGGTGCGGGGCCCGGCGCTCGCAAAAGTGGTGAGGCCCTGGTCGAAACGGGTGAAGGCGGGCCCATTGCTTTCCGAGACTGCGATGGCGCAGCTGGCAGCGGGGGTGCCCCATTCCGTGCCCGAGATGCGGATGCGGTAGACGTGCCGTGTGTCGCCCTCATCGTCGAAATCACCGTCCGTGTTCGCATCGACGGACGCTAGCATCTGACCGAGCGCTGGCCGTGGGCTCCATGTGGTCCCGGCGAGCGTGGCAAACGATCCCGCTTCGTAGCGGAGCTGGAAGGCCGAGCCGTCGAGCCGGTTCGGTTCCCCGAAATTGTGCACGAGCAACTGCAGGGCGCGGCCAGTCTCCGTGAGGATGAGCGCATCGAATTCGAGCGTCCAGTCGGATGGACCGGTCACGGCGAGGCCGGCGGTGGCATTGACGCCGCCGGTGGCGGGGCCGCTGAGCCATGCCGCGGTGCGGGATCCGGGACGCAGACCGGTGGTGGCGGAGACACTGCCGGTGGTCACCCATGGGGATGGGAAGGGGGTGGCATCGAAGGTGCCGTCGGTGATGAGGGAATCTCCGGCGGCGTAGAGCTGGACGGGCAGATTCACTGGGGTGACGGGGTCGCTCGCATCGTTGCTGGCGAGTGCGAGGACAGCATTGAAGGCTCCCCGGGCGGTACCGGGATGGAAGTCCACGGGGATTTCGGCGGTATTTCCCGGGGGGATGACGATCGGGAAGGTCGCTGCGGTGGAGAAATTCCCGGCATTGGCTCCGGTGAAGGAGCCCGCTGTGAGGACGAGATCTTTCGTGGTGCCGGTATTCTGGATGGTGACGGACCGGCTGGTGACGCCGGTCGTTCCCACGGGCAAGGTGCCGAAGATGGGAAGCGGGCTGACGACTGCGAGGTTGGGATCATCGGCCAGGATGATGTTTTCAAAGGAGACGTCGTCGACGTAGAAGCCGGGGCTGCTGCCGAAGGCACTGTTGAAGAGGAAGGCCCGGGGCACGCTGAGGCTTCCGGAGCCATTCTGGTAGCGGTTCAGGTCCACCGTTGTGCGGGAGAAGGTGGTTTCGTTGGCATTGGAAAGCTGGATCCGGTACGTGCCATTGCCCGTGCCCCAGCCACTGCCTGTGATTCTCATCCGGTAGACTTTTCTCACGTCGCCGGGATCATCGAAATCGCCGTCGTCATTGGCGTCGGAGGAGAAGTCCACGGAGCCGAGGCCGAGGTCACTGCCCCATGAATTGGCGCTGAAGGTATTGAACTGGCCTGACTGATAGCGCAGGTTGATGGTGGCGACGTTGGTGTTGCCTGCGGATCCCGGTGTCGTGGTGATGGCGAGGGAAAATGCCCGGTTCGTGGTATTCCGGATGGCAAAATAGAAATCGAACTGCCAGTCGGCGGTGGCCCCTGTGAGATTCTGTCCGATGCGGGAGAGCGTGGGAAAGGCGGTGGCTCTGGACGAGCCTGGAGCGAGGCCGCCGAAGGGGACGGCTCCGAGCTGGACCCAGCCTGTGTCGAAGGGATCGGCCTCGAAATTTCCATTGGCGAGGAGGTCCTGCTGGGCGTGCAGCGGCACGGCGGCGGCGAGGCTGGCGAGCAGGGCCATGGCTGAGCGATTCATGAGCGTGACAGGGCAAAGAGGGATGATTCCTGGGAGGGACGTGCCGACGTCTCAGTGAAGCTGCCGATGGTTGTCCGTGGCCGCACGGGAGCTGAATCTCCCGGTGTTCCCAGTGCTGCGGCGGCTGAGGAGGCCGGCGAAGGCGAGCAGGCCGAGGGCGGTCGTGGATGGTTCCGGAATGGTGGTGATGGCGATGTTATCA
>CAZSDE010000004.1:21094-26188 GCA_964605435.1 uncultured Akkermansia sp. | reverse complement strand
ACTGAACGTCCCAGACCCCCAAGTCATGAAATTTGAAACCCTCTGTCTCCACGGTGGCTACCAGCCGGAACCCACCACCCTCAGCCGCGCCGTTCCGCTCTACCGCACCGCCAGCTACGTTTTCAGAAACGCGGAACACGCCGCCAACCTCTTCGCTCTCCGGGAACTCGGGAATATCTACACCCGGCTCATGACCCCAACCACCGACGTGCTCGAGAAACGCGTCGCCCTCCTCGAAGGAGCCCATGAAATGGCTGGCCTCGGCGTGGCCAGCGGCACCAGCGCGGTCTTCTACTCCATCATCAATCTCGCCCAGGCAGGCGACAACATCGTCAGCGCCCGCAACCTGTACGGCGGAACCTACACGCAGTTCAACGACATCCTTCCGGCTCTCGGAATCTCAGTCCGCTTCGTCGACAGCTCGAACCCGGAAAACTTCGCCGCCGCCATCGACAGCAATACCCGCGCACTCTTCTGCGAAACAGTGAGCAACCCGGCCCTCGAAGTCGCCGACCTCGAAGCGATCGCCGCCGTCGCCAAAGCACACGGCATCCCGCTCATCGTCGACAGTACCTTCAGTACTCCCTATCTCACCCAACCCCTCAGCCACGGAGCCGACATCGTCGTCCACAGCCTCACCAAATGGTTTGGCGGGCACGGCACAGGCATCGGAGGGATCGTCGTCGACAGCGGACGCTTCCCATGGAACGCCGGCCGCCACCCGCTCTTCGACAAGCCGGATACTTCCTACCACGGTCTCCGCTGGGGCCATGACCTGCCCGCTCCTCTCAGCCCCCTCGCCTATATCCTGCGCATGCGGACGGTCCCCCTCCGCAATCTCGGGGCCTGCATCAGCCCGGACAATTCATGGATGTTCCTCCAGGGCATCGAAACCCTCCCGCTCCGCATGGAGCGCCACTGCAGCAATGCCCTCGCCGTAGCCGAGTTCCTCAAGAATCACCGGCACGTCAGCTGGGTCCGCTTCCCGGGCCTCCCGGACGACCCTGAATTCGCCCGCAGCCAGAAGTACCTCAGAGGCAAAGGCGGCAGCATGGTCGTCTTCGGAATCAAGGGCGGCCGCGCCAGCGGCGAGAAATTCATCGACAGCCTCAGGCTCTTCAGCCATCTCGCCAATGTCGGCGATGCCCGCAGCCTCGCCATCCACAGCGCCAGCACCACCCACAGCCAGCTCAGCGAGGAACAGCCGCACGCCGCAGGCATCACCCCGGACCTCGTCCGCCTCAGCATCGGCCTCGAACACCCGGACGACATTCTCGCCGATCTCGATCAGGCCCTGTCCACCGCCTCCGCCTGATTCTCTCCCGGCCCGGACACTTCCCGCTCTCCCGGGGTTGCATTCCCTTCCAACCATCCCTACATCTCCCTCTCCTATGGCATCGACTCCAGTGATCAACCTCCGCCGCGGACACGCTGTTCGCCACAACGGTGACGTGTGCATCGTCTCCGATACCGAACTCAAGACGCCGCCCCGGATGGCCTCCTATGTGCAGATGTCCATCCGCAGCATTGCCACCGGCAAGGTTCATAACCTCCGCATGACGTCGAACGAATCCATGGATTCCGTCAACCTCAACAAGGAGGATTACGAGTACAGCTACAAGGATGGCGACGGTTACCACTTCCTCCACCCGGAAACCTACGAAGACGTCCTGATCGGAGAGAAAATCGTGTCCCCCGTGAAGGACTACCTCATCGAAGGCCAGAAGTATGTCATCGTCTTCACAGACGACGCCGTCGCCGCCATCGAACTGCCCGCCGCCATGTCCATGCTCGTCTCGGAAGCCCCGGAAGGCGTCAAAGGCGACAGCGCCAACAATGTCTACAAGGCCGCCACCATGGAAACCGGTCTCGTCGTCCAGGTCCCCCTCTTCATCAATCCCGGAGAACGCATCAGCGTGAAAACCGAAGACGGTTCGTACCTCGGTCGCGCCTGAAGGCCCGCCAACCCAATCCAACCAATTTCAGCCGCCGTCCGGTCTTCCCGGCGGCGGTTTTCCTTTTCCCCTTCCCACCACTCTCCGGCCATCCGGCACGATCCAACCCAACCCCAGCCCATCATGAGGCTCGCCGTCGTCATCCCGGTCTACAACCACGCCGCCTATGTCGGCAAAGCGCTTGATTCCGTACTCTCCCAGACGAGACGGCCCGACCGCATCATCTGCATCGATGACGGATCCCGTGACGAATCCCTGTCCGTATGCAGCGCCTTCCGCAGCCACGGCGTCGAAGTGCTCGGCCAGGAGAATCAGGGAGCCCACGCCACCATCAACCGCCTCATCGGCATGGCCTCGGAGGACTGTGACGTCATCTCCATCCTCAACTCGGACGACTTCTACCACCAGGAACGCTTCGCGCGCTGTCTGCCCCTGCTGGAAACCGACAGCCGCCTCCAGGTGGTCGCCTCCGGCCTCACGCTGATCGACCCTGACAACCAGGCTCTCCCCCCGGATCACCCCCGGGGACAATGGCTCCGGACCGTCTGGAGCTGTGCACATCAGCCGGATCTCGATACCGCCACATGGATGGGCATGGCCAACTTCGTGGTCTCTTCAAGCAACATCATCGCACGGCGCGGCATGTTCGCCCGCCACCCCTTCAAGCCCTATCACTTCAATCACGATTACTACTTCCTCAGCCAGGCGGCGCTGCGGGACGAGCTGGGCATCGTGAAGGACCCTCTCCTCCAATACCGG
The DNA here is from genome assembly GCA_964605435.1 of uncultured Akkermansia sp. Taxonomy (GTDB): domain Bacteria; phylum Verrucomicrobiota; class Verrucomicrobiia; order Verrucomicrobiales; family V1-33; genus V1-33. The sequence goes on along the minus strand of CAZSDE010000004.1, from coordinate 23,474 downwards.
GTGCACCCGACCAATACCATCAATACCCGACCAGCCCCCCTGATCCGCGAGCTTCTGCGCCAGTGGCTCGATCTCTACCACGATCTGGCACCGGAACTCGCCGCCAGCCCTGCGCTCCGGCAGCGCTTCGCCAGCTTCACCCGCGCCTCGTGGGACAATGTCTCCGGACTCCACGGTGGTGTCCTCCAGTCGATCATCGCTTCACTGCTCGCACCCATTTCACCGGACTCCATCGAAGCCACCATCAGCCAACTCGAAGAATCCGCATGGCCGGAACTGTCCTCGTTTCCCAACAAGGAGGCCGTGACCCGCTTCGATGGGAGCCAGCCCCTTGGAAGCGGTTCCGGTGCGCTCGCCACCCGCATCACGGAACTGCGCGAGGCCCGCGACGCCAGCCGCAGTGATGCCGCCGCCCTGCGCGATCTCGCGAAGCTGCGCCAATCCCTTCTCGCTTCGCGCTGGGTTGCCCTTGGCCGGCTGCTCGGCTGCGCCGGACGGCTGGAAACCGACAGTGGCCGCACGCCTGCAGCCAAGCTGGAAAGCCTGCAGACCACCATCAGCACATCCTCATGGCTGCGCACCGGTGCGAAGCTCGGCCTCTGGCATCCCCCGCATCCGGACACAAAAAAAGCCGGTGGATGAAATCCCCCGGCATCGCCCCGCTGGCCCCATAGGCAGGGCCGCAGTGAATCCGTGAATCAGCCCGGGGCCGCTAACCCGACGGCAGCGCCACGCCAGCCCCACCAAGAAAACTGCGGTCCGGAATCCTCACCGTGTACATCCGGATCACACCGTCCCGGTAATCGTGCGCTGCCGTGCCCCCCACGGAGGCAAGGCCATGAAAGTAACTCCCCACACAAAGCGGGACGCCAAGGGGAACCAGATCCGCAGGCCCGCCGCCGAAAACATGGAGGGTAAAGTAGAGACGCTCCCTGAGCATCACGGCAAAAACAGAGCCAAACTGCTGGCCGCCCGCGTCCACATTGCCCCGGGTGGCTCCAAAGAGCGTGTTTCCGTCAGGCGCAAAAACGAGACCTCCCGCAGGCTTGCAGCCATGCACCACGCCCAGGGTGCCGAAATCCACCAGCCATTCCAGTGCGCCCACGCCCGGATCCCAGATGAACAGCCCGCCTTTCGCGGACGCCGCCCCCCGTTTGCCGTGCGCAGTCCCATGGAACCTGCCATCCGGTCCCGCCACCAGCCCCCCCATTGGGTTACTGCGCCCGTCCGACGGAAACCGATACAGAACTTCCGCCGCACTGCCGTCGGGCCTGACTCTGAAGATGGTCCCGGCCGACCCCGGAGTGCCTTCCTCACCAGCCGCACCGGCTCCGTAGACCCAGCCATCACGCGCCACCATCGGCCCAGTCGGCCGCCCGAATTCCTCCAGCGGAAGCACAAGGTGGACCGGCCCGCCCCCTTCCCGCGGAAAGGAAAAGAACTGATCCCCCACCACCCCGCAGACCCGCCCTTCCGCCACGAGCAGCCCGGCAGGATTCTCCACCCCCAGCTTCCCAGCGGTCGCCCGGCCAAGCTCACGGTACCCTTTCCCGCCATAGCCAACCTCGTACACTCCCCAACCGCCAGCGGCGTCTCCAGCCAGCCCGAGGATCTTCCCGCCATCCTGGGCGAGAGCGGGCGCAAAGGTGCCGCCCGGCACTGCTTGCCAGATCTCCGTCCGGCCATCGGAACCAAGGGCCAGCAGGCATCCCTCTCCGCGGGATCCACCCGACTTGGCCGCCGTGACAAATTTCCCCTGATGATAAAGCACCGCACCGTCCGCCCGGTACCCCTGCAGCACAGCCGGCTCCCCCCACACCCTCAAATCCGCCCGCGTGTATCCAATGCCCGGATCCAAATCCGCACCCCCAGGCTTGCCGCACCCGCACAGCCACAGAGCGCCCACCCAGCAGGTCACCAGCAGTCTCGCCTTCATTCTCATCGCCATGATCACCAACGCATTCCGGTTCCCTCAGACACTGACGGCCGGCACCCCGTAAGCCGAGGCTCCCGCCGGGACCGATCGGACCACCACGGCCCCGGCACCACACCTTGAACCATCTCCAAAGGTCACACCGGGACCCACAAATGACTGCGCCCCAATCCAGCAGCCGTTCCCTACCGAGATCGGACCCGTCACCAGCTCAAACGTCTCCTTCCGGAAATCATGCGACCCCGTGCAGAGAAAGGCCCGCTGGGATACACAGACACTGTCGCCCAGTTTCACCGGAGCAAGACTCAGAATCAGCACTTCCTCGCCGATCCAGACATGGTCACCGCACCCGAACCGCCACGGAAAGGTGATATTCACCCTCGACCGGATTACCACGCCGCGGCCAATCCGACCGCCGAACCTCCGCAGCCACCAGACCCGCAGACC
>CAZSDE010000004.1:18066-21084 GCA_964605435.1 uncultured Akkermansia sp. | reverse complement strand
CAGGCATGAGGGGCTTCTCCGGGACGAACCGCTCACCGGCACGCCTCCCGCAGGCGGGTGGCTCCGCGGTCAAACCCGCGCGATTCGAATCTGGAAAGATCAATCATGACATCTCACGGCATCCATCACTTCTTCCCCCTCAGCCTGCGGTCGAGCAGTTCCAGCGACAGCAGCAACTCGAAATACGTCCGCTGCAGGACATAGAAGAACCCAGGCCACCCATCCAGAACCGCCCGCTTCCAGAGCAGCGTGTAGAAAAAAACCAGCCCCGGCGCGAGCCAGATCCGCTTCCGGATCCGGTCAGCCATCGGCAACGCTCCGGTCTGCACCAGCAGCTTCTCGGCCTCCTGCTCCGCATACTTCCGCTGGCTCGCCAGCCACCGCGCCAGCGGCTTGCAGTCGTCATGATCGATTACCGATTTCAGCTCCCCCACCGGTCCGGGCACTACCACACGGTGCCCATGACCGTCATCTTCGTAGCAGGCTCCCGCCCGCCGGTACAACACAGTGCGAGGAGGATAGAGACACGAACGAAGAGGGCGCCCGTAAACGCAGTAGCGGAAACCGGCACGGTAGCCATTCTCCACCCCTCCCAGCCCGGAAATCTCCTCCAGAAAACCAGCCGGCATCAGATAGTCGGAATCGAGAGAAAGAACCCACGGAGTCCGGATCAGTTCCAGCCCGGCATTGCACTGCCCGGCAAATGAATCAAACGGACGATGGTGGACTTCCACAGACGGAACGCGCGCACAGATCGCAAGGGTGTCGTCGGTGCTCCCGCTGTCCATGACCACAATCCTCCGGGCCCACTTCAGACGCTCAAGGCAGCGTCCCAGATTCGGTCCCTCATTGAAGGCAATCACGAGGGGTGTAATTTCATCAGTATCCATGGGCACTTGCTCTCTTTCTTCGATCTGCTCTCAGCCCCGCCGCACCCAGCCCGGCAGTTCCTTCCCGTCCGCGAGACTGACATACAATTCCGCAAAACGCCCCGCGATCGCGTTCCACGAGAATTTCCCGGCCACCAGTTCACGTCCCCTCTCGCCCATGACGCGCCGGTCTTCCCCGCCAAGAGAAACAAACCGGCCGAGGGATGCCGCCAGCGACTCCTCGCCAGTACCCGTCTCCATCGCGGCACCCGCGGCAAAACCCTCCGGAAGATTGCACGCCCGCGTCTTCAGCACCGGAAGCCCTGCAGCCCACGCCTCCAGCACCGCCACCGGCAATCCCTCGCTCAGCGACGGCAGCACGAATCCCTGCACCGCCGCCAGCATCCGCTGCTTCTCCTCTCCATGAAGCGGTCCCGCAAAGCAAACCGAAGCGCTCACCCCGGATTCCTCCACCATGCGCTTCAGTTCAGCCTCGTGCCCACCATCATCCCACCCAGCAATCACCAGTGTCCATCCGCCCGCGGCAGGCACCACATCCCTGACCCGGGACCACGCGCGGATCAGATTCACGAGGTTCTTCTTTGGATGCAACCTCCCCAGGAAGAGCAGCCGCTTCCCAGCACCCTCGCCCGCTTCCTCACATGGCCGCTCTCCCGCATCCACCCCATTCGGAATCACCGCGATCGGATTCCGCAATCCCAGCGCCCGCATCGATTCCGCCTCGGAATCAGCAAGGGCGTGCAAGCAGGCCGCCCCATGCAGGTGCTTCTTCTCGAAAAGCCACCAGACCACGCGCTTCTTCCAGCGCGAGTGACTCATGGCCCATGAATCCAGCATGCCGCGGGCACTGACGACCCATGGACGTCCCTGCCCGGACCCCCAGTTCCGCACCGCCACCGATGGATAGGCCCACACATACTGCGTGTGGCAAATCTGCGGATCCGCCTCCGCAAGCGTTCGTCCCCACTCCGGCGTGTACCCCAGCCTGGCCGGGCCTCTCGCCTTAAGTACCTTCACCCTGAGCGGATCCCATGCCGCCAGATCCTCGGCCGTGTACTGGTCACGCAACCCAGTCACCCCAACCCTCATGCCCTCCCTCCCAGCCAGCGACTGCGCCAGCCTGCGGACACTGTAATAAAGCCCGCCGGACAAACGCGACACGGACCCGGTCACAATCTCCACCCGCACGTCAGGCACCTTCTTCCCCCAGCAGATAAAGTCCTTCTGCTCCGCTCCGCCCAGCCCACGACGCAAGAGCCTTTTCAGTCCGCAGATTCATGGCACCGGAAAGACGGTCCCCGAACGGAATGGAAACCCCATAACGGCGGAACTCCTTTACCGAAAGGCCGCAGTCCGCAGCCGTCCTCCGGATGTCTCCATCCGTGTAGTAGCTGATGGCATAACCCTTCTGCCGCTCATACCGCCGCGCCGTCAGAAGCTTCACAAGCCTCGTCCCAGGATGATCCAGCAAGGTCGACTGCAGCAGAATCCGCCCCCCCGGGGCGAGGCACCCCCGCTGCAACCGCAGCAGTTCCCCCAGACGCCCGGTATGCGCAATCAGACCAAGACACACAATCAGGTCGTACCGGTTCCCCTTGCGTGCGTCTTCTCCGAGCGCTCCAAACACATCCGCCACCGCAAAATCCACTTTCCCAGCAAAACCGGCGGCCTCCAACCTCTTGCGCGTGAAGGCCAGCATTCCTTCGGAAATGTCCCGGATCACCACACTGCCAATGCCACCACCGGCAAGGATCGCTGCCGTGATCTCTCCGGATCCACAGGCACATTCCAGCATGCGGCCCCGGCACAGGCCCGCCAATTCCACCGCCAATTCCAGTCTCCTCCGGAAACGATGCTGATTCCCGTCCCGTGGCTCGCCGAAGTTACCGGCATACGACTCCACCTGATGCTCGAAAAAATCCTTTACACTTTCAGTCATGACCTGGTTCTCCTATACGCTGTTGGCCCGGAAAATCATGAGCAGGGCCGCCAACTGCCCGGAAAGCGGTCGACGTCTGCCGGCTAGCTGAACGGCATCCCGCCCCGCCGCTTCCAAGCCCTCGGCAAAACGCTGCGGCGACCATGCGGCAATGATGCGCTCACTGGATTTTCCATGATCGGACAGAGG
>CAZSDE010000004.1:9619-18056 GCA_964605435.1 uncultured Akkermansia sp. | reverse complement strand
AAAACCAGCGCTACTGAGCCGACCCATCAGCACACTGAGTTGCTCCTCTGACTCCGGATCAAAGAGATATCCGTTCTGACCCTCGGTCACGAGATCCGCCGCACAGCCGCAGCGGGACGAAACGAGGACCGGCAGACCACTCGCCATGGCCTCATTCACCACCAGACCCCATGGCTCCGAACTGCTGGCAAGCACAAACGCCGAAGCATGCCCATAGTACTCGGAAAGCTGATCGTACTGAAGGAAACCCGGGAGATGCACCCTCCCGCCAAGGCCCAGCCGACCGGCGAGCGCAGCGATCTCAGCCTTCTCCGGACCATCACCCACCATCACCAGATCCCATGCCCCGGCAGCTTCATCCGGAAAGGTGGACCGATAGCGATGATAGGACCGCACCAGCATTTCCAGATTCTTCTGCGGAACAAACCGGGCCGAAGTCAGAAAATACGGCCGGGGCAGGCGGCCCCGGCAATCCGGTGCGCATGTGCCCCGACGATGCGGCACCGCGCCCTCCGCAAAGTGATCATTGTCCACGGCATTGTAGCCGAGGTGGATGCGCTCCCGCTTCATGCCCAGCTCCGCAAGATACCCGGCATGCGGAGTTCCCCCCGCCAGTCCCGCACCAGCCAACCCGATAATGCGGCGCTTCACGGCTTCTCCCACCCGCGACCGCGGAGAATCCCATCGCGTGCTCTCCGACATGATGACCGCCCCGCGGCGGCGCCGGCAGCTCCACAGCAGCGCCGACAGCGCATCCGGCATCGACCAGCCCGGCACGGCCACCACGTCCGCACCGCTCCCGTCCAGTTCCCGGAACATCATCCGGAACGCCCTCAGCCGCCCCGCGGCCCCTAGCTGCGCCACCGGCTGAATGGTCCGGCGGACGAATCCCTGTGCCCCATCCACATGATCCCATCGGTAGATGTGGTCGCTTTCACTGTACTCCAAAGCAGTCACTTCCATCCTGCCAGCCGCAGCCTTCAGTCTCGCGTGGTGATAAGGACCAAGCCTCCAGAAACAGACAGCCGCCTTCATCTGAACTAGTGAATCCGGGCACCACTCACGCCCACGTGAGCCTTTTCCCCGGATTTGTCGTCCGTCACCAGCAACTGCTTCGCCTGCTTCTCATACCACACCACCGCACCCCAGCCAATCACCACCGGCCACAGCACGAGCAGTGTGAACTCCCGGCCAAGTCCGGGAATCAGGCCAACGCCTACCATGAAAACCGCCAGCCTCCAGAAGCTCGAGCGGCGCCGATACTGTGCCACGAGGAACCTCGCGTAAAACGACAGGATGAATCCCGCGGCAACAGGGCCCGCCACCCGTCCGAAGTTCATGACTCCCTGACCGATGATGCCGGTGGAGATAGTGGCATTGAGCCATCCACTGTCGTCATTCCCCTGACCCCGCAGCATGGAGTAATCCTGGCTGATCTTCGGCTTGCCCGGCCAGATAGCACGGGGAATCACGTTAAGGACGTGCACAAGGTAGTCGTAGCCAAGGTTCGGATCCAATTGTCCCCGGGCCATGAACTGATCAATGAGCACCAGTTCCTCGATCATGTTGAGACCCTCATGCCGCTTCTCGGTATCCACCGCACCAAGAGGGTTGCGGAGAAATTCCTGAAAACCCTCCTTCCGGAACTGCAGCATCGCCAGCATCAGATAATTGACCGTGATACCAAAAACCATGAGGGTCACAATCCGCTTCACCCCGATCCGACCGTCTTTGATGAGGTACATCAGAAAGCCGGGCATGACGACCCCGAGAAGCATGTTCCGGGCACCGAGCAGGAAGAAGTACGGCCACGAAACTGCCACCGCGGCGAGACAGATCGTCCTCACCGCAGGACTCTTCGCCAGAGCGAGAAGAATCCCGAAGAGGGCACAGATGAACATGTAGACGTAGCCGGAGAGAGAAACGAGGGCATCAAGACCTCCCCCGATGGCTCCCCGGCCCCACATATGCGGGCCGTCCCGACCCAGCACCGGCCAGAGCGCTGCGGAGATATCTCCCTCCATCCGGAATATCCCGAATCCGAGAAAGACCAGCCAAATCGGCAAAACGACCTTCAGGTACGAATCAATGCTGAGGACGGACAGCGATTCCGGTATCTCGCCCATCTGCCTGACAATCGGACGCAACCCGATGCGGACACTGGCAAGAAACAGGGCAACCTGCAGGAAAGCGATGTCCAGTTCGCCCGGATCCATCGCCGCATAAGTCTCCGGAGTTACCAGCAAATCCCACCCATACCAGATTGCCACCATGCCGTAGATGGCCACCAGCATCAGCGAAAGTGCTGTCCGTGGCTTGGAGATCATCTCGATCATCAGCCCCACCCAGACGGCGGCTGCCAAGTAGAACCATACTCCCAGCGGCACCCGGGGCATGGCCAGATCAAGGAAACTGTTGTTCATGGCTGCATTGTGATGTCCATCCGGAACTCGGGAAGGGACATCCACCTGCTGCTGACAGCGTCAAGGGAGAAGTCCCGCGCGCGCCGCTGTGCGGCGCGGGATGCCTGCTCCAGAAAGGGTCGGTCATCGGCGAATCGGCAGATCGCATCCGCGAGGGCCCCCGGGTCCCGGATGGGCACCCGCAGACCATCGATGCCATGCCTGACCGCATCGCCGCAGTTCGGAGTCACAATGAGGGGTAGCCCATGCGCGAGCGCTTCCAGCTGGGTGATGGCAAAGCCGTCGGAAATGGTCGGCAATACAAACACATCGGAACTGCGGTACAGCCGCTCCGCTTCCACGCGCGGCACTGGCCCGACCACCCGTGTGTTGGCAGGCAGACCGCGCCACGCGGACTCGGAGACCTGCACCGGTCCGGCGATCGTGATTTCGGCCGTACCCGCCGGAAGCATCCTTGCGGCCTCGATGAGCCACGGTACACCCTTGCGTATATTCACCTGTCCCAGAAACAGAACACGCAGGGCGCCGCTGCCTCCTCTCGGGCGTGCCTCAGTCTCCGGGTTAGCCATGTCGAAGGTGAGCGGAATGACCGCGAGCCGGTCTTCCGGCACTCCTTGCGCCAGCAGGGCGCTCCGGCAGAATTCCGAATTCACCACGATGCGCGTGGCGGCCGACCATTCCTCCTCGCGGCGGCGCAGATAGGAATCCGGGATATCGGCCGCCGTGTCCTGCCAGCCCGGCCAGAGTCGCGATTCCTCCCGCACGAGGTCGGCTTCCACCGCGGCAGGATCCATCTGTCCCAGCACCCTTGAGAAGCCCCGCTTGGCAGCCCACTGGAAAAGCTCAAGGGCGGTCGTGTCGTAGGAAAAAACTCCGCATCCCCCGCGCCCAAATCCGGCATCTTCGGATGCCCTCAGGGCGGCCCATGCTGATAGGCGGGCGCCCTCTGCGGCAAAAGCACGGTACATAGCTGCTCCACTGAGGCGCTTTTTCGCGGCTGCCCTGAGAAAGCCAAACGGCTCGGCCGAGACGAGCCGGTCCGGCAGGGCACCGCATCGCCGGCCCGCCAGCCTGCGGGCGGCGGGAACCGGACATCGGCTCAGCAGAGCAGCAGCAGGCCGCCTGACCCAGACATCGGTCAGCAGGCGACACAGACGCCCCTGCGCATGCACCATGCGGGGCACCGCATAATGCTCCCTTGGTCCGAGTTGCAGACAGATCCAGTCAGGGGGTGAACTCTGACGCACGGACTTCACGGAGAAATGGGGGCGGCTGCCAGGCTGCGGGCCCGGCGGATGGTCCCCGGCTGCACCGGCGCTCGGTAATTGCGGTATCGCAGGCAATGACCCGGAATCGACAGCAGCCCGGAACCAATGCCGCGCCATCGACCCATGGACGCCGCATACCTGACACGATTGATGGTCTGCATGAACCCGAGTGGCCAGAACGATGGAGGGTAGCGCAGAAAGGCACGCAGGGCGGTATTGGCAATGTGGGCGGCATTCACTTCCATGGAAACGTGATGCCCCAGCGCGGTGTCATGGAAGACCCTGAGGTCCCTGCTGCGGTAAACGTTCCAGCCGGCATCCATCATGCGCAGCGCCACATCCGCTTCCTCCATGCCATAGGCGTACCGCAGAGGAAGATAGGAGCCCGCCTGCCGCATCGCGGCGGTCCGCAGAACGACTCCGCAGTTCTCGTAGCAGTCAGTCTCCTCAAGGACGTGGCCACGCTCCGGCAGGCTTTCCCCGGGAAGCACCACCACTGCCCCGATGGCTCCGGCATCTGGCTGTCCGCCCATGAGGCCTTCCGCCACCGCGAGAAAATCTCTGTCCATGGGCCACGAATCGTCATCGAGACTAAGGAGGCAGTCCGTGGCCGTTCGTTCCAGAATGCGGTTCCTGCCACCTCCCGGACCCACCCGGTCCTCAGAGATGATCATCTGAATCCGCCGGCCGAAAGTGGAAGCCACCATTCCCGGCGTTTCGTTGTCTCCCCCGTCAACGTGGACAATGATTTCCCTCGGCTGCTGCTCTGCTTCCAGCAGCGTCCTGAGAGTCGAGACCATCTGCCTTGCGCGGCCGTAAGTGGCGATTCCTATGGTGACTGTTTCTCCGGGCTTCAATGATTGCGGATAGAGTGGTGCGCGGACACGTGTCACCCCGGCAAGGCGGGGCTGTTCCCATGGCTCCCTCCGGGCACCAGAGCCGAATAGAGCGCAGCAAACTTTGCGGCCGATTGCGCGATGTCAAGTTCCGCCACTGCCCGCGCCCTTCCGCGGCGTCCCATCTCCTCCCGGCGACCGGAATCCCGCAGTAGCGACATCATGCCCTGTGCCAGCGCCACCGCATCGCCCACCTCGTCCACCAGCAATCCGGTTTCTCCATGTGTGACCGCATCCACAAGGCCGCCCGTGCGGAATGCCACCACCGGCGTTCCGCAGGAAGATGCCTCTGCCGCGGTCATGCCAAAAGTCTCCATGAGGGAGGGAACGCAGCAGAGATCCGCAGCGGAATAGAACTGTGCCAGCACCTTTGGCGATCCCGTGTATCCGAACTGATGAACGCGCACGCCTTCGATTTCAGGGAACAGGGCCCCCGCGCCGAAGGTGAGCAGATGCAGTTCCTGCTTCAATCGCGCGGAACTGTGCGCGAGGGCCTCCAGCAGGACACGAAGGCCCTTGTTGCGGTCGCTCAGATCGGCACAGCCGGCGGCGATCACGGCACCGTCAGCAGGAAGGCCGAGCAGACTGCGGCAGATGCCCCGGTCAAGGGGCTGGAATTCCGCCGTGTCGACGCCAGGGTAAACAGCATCCGCAACCTTGACTCCGCGGAACAACGCCGCTCCGCGCGCACGTACCGCCGCCCATTCGCTCACCGGAACCGCCGTGATCCGTCTTCCCGCATACGCCCTCCTCCGCACTTGGAAGCCGCTGCGCGCGCGATCATGCAGAAATCCATTCCGAAGCTGAGGGCACTGCCGGCATTCCGAAAGATAAGCCATGCAGTCGTTGTTCTGATGACAACCTCCGGTCAGAAAGGAGGCATCGTGGAGCGACAGCACCACAGGAAGGTCACGGGGCATCGCCTCGAAAAGCACCCGGTAGTCCAGCCATTTGGCAATCCAGTGCAGGTGCACCAAATCCGCATGGCCAATGGACTGGGCGAGGTTGCCCCGGACGAACCGGCGGCTGCGGCTCCACAAAGGAGCTTCCGGTTTCTTGACCGCCCAGATCCGCTGGTCGGCCATGCGGTCAAGATAGCGGCGCGCGAGGCTGCCCCCGGGGTTGAACTGGCGGACCGCGGAAGCATCGGCCGCCCCGCTCCCATGGACCAGTTCAGAATCGATCCCTGATCTCCGGAGTGCGGCATGCAGCCGGAGAGCGGCCAGTCCCGCTCCTCCGCTCAGTTCGGAGGCCAGATGCACAACTCTCATGGGCAGTTGCGGTTGGATCGCGGCAAGGCCACCCGCAGAGATTATCCCGGTGCCTTCCCAGCCTTCAGAGGCGGTAGGCAAACAGATTAAGCCGGAAGTCCTTCCGGTTGTGCACGGGAATCCTCAGGAAAGGCTGCGGTTCCTCCATCGAACCATGCGCGTGCAGCCGGAATCCGGCGTCCTCCAGAATCTGCACGAGCCGGCCCAGATTCTGGGGCTTACCCTCGAACGAATGGAATTCCACGAACAGGAAACGGACCATCGCCAGCCTGTCCCGGCAGTCTTCGAGGACCGCAAGCTCAGACCCCTCAATATCCATTTTCAGAAACTCGACGGGCTCCGTCAGATAATCCCGCAGTCTGACTGCTTTCACCCGGATCCTGTCGGCATCTCCATTCCTGCCGGATAGTTCAGCCACATGACCACCCACGGCACCGACTGGATCAAACTCCAGTTCACCCTCGCTGATCCATACAGCCGCGGCCACGGTCTCTACCCCTGAATAAGAGCGGCAGTTGTGCTGGAGGGCCGCAAAGCAGTCGGGATCCGGCTCAAAGGCTATGACCCTCGCCTCAGGGAACCGATTCTTCAGATAGGCCGTCACCACGCCCACGTTGGCCCCGCAGTCGAGCATGAGCGGCCGCGGAGCAGACGATTCAAACCGGAACACCTCCTGATGGAACTGTTCCCGGTAGAGCCACGCAAACGACGGCCCATCCACGACCCGGAAGCACCGGCCGTTCAGCTGTACCTCCGTCGGCTGCATCGGCTGCATCGCAGCAAGTCCATCAAGGATCTGCCCTTCTCCGCCAGACGCAGATCCAGCAGCACCCGGGCCCGCCAACCGGCGGAGAAAGTCAAGGATTGCAGGGGGAATCCACCGGACTGCTATCCGTTTTACTCGAGCTGTCTTCTTCATAGGCACCTGTTCCCTTCCATGTTCAGCGTCCGCGCAGCAAGTGCCGCAGCATATGCCTGCGCTGTCCCTGCAGCCACTCGCGGGCATAGACCGCTCCGGCCCCGCCACCGGCCTGCATCCGGTCCAGCAGCGACGCCAGCATATCGGGATTCGACCATGGAGCGCTCAGCTTCGCCACTCTCGCAACCATGCGGCGGAGCTTTCCCGGATCCGCCGTTCTGGCCATGGCGGTCAGTCTCGCGAAAGCGTTGTTGAGATGGACCGAATTCTCGTAGAAGTGCCATACCACGGCATCCGGCATGCCCTGCCAGATAAAACCAGCCTGAACATTGTAGGCACCGGGAAGCACCGTGATATCCGCGCCGGATTCATACAAGGCCCGGTTGAGGGAAGGCTGGTCCCTGAGACGTCCAGTAGTGAGCACACTTTTCTTCCACCCATCGTGCCAGAATGCAAATAGTCGCCTCACCGGTTCAGAGTCGCGATAGCACCACACACCACCATTCACATAAGTATGGTATTTGGCATCCCACTGCATCTCAATTTCATTTCTGCGGTCCTCGGACCACACCTGCTCCTCGAGAGTGGTTCCGTTGTGATTGGCTACTGCTCCGAATCCGCTGACACACGCAAACACGGGAAGAACGGGTCGCCGCACAAAGGTGTCGGCATCCAGATAGAGCACGTCCCCTGAAATCCATTCCGGCAGCTGCGTCTTGAGCCAGCGATTCCGGAAGATCTCTGCTCCCTGCGGGGTTTCGACGTCAACCGTGTGATCGCACACTTCGAGGAGAGGGTGGGCCACCTTCCGCAGGGTCCGGGCGGACTCGCGATCAAAAACCGCCTGAATACAGGCCCCCGGATCACTTTCGCGCACGGAAAGAGCCGAGATCAGGGCCATATCCGGATAATGCATCCGCGCGTCGCAGGTCACCACATAGGCAACTGTTGGTTTCCCCTTTTTTTCCCGCTGAGCGATGGGTTCCGCGCTGGTCATGACTGCTGGGTACTGGCCTTCACAACATTAATGGCATTCCCTTGCGGATCCCCGTCCGCGTTCCGCCCGGAATAACCGCACGCCGGTCTCGCCCACCGGATCCGGGCCTGAAAACGCCCGCATCAAAGCCGGGATATCATTGTCCTGCGGCTGCATCGGAAACCAGGTTGCGGGGTTCCATTCTGATTTCTGCTTTCACCGCAAGAATCCCAACAGAGGAGGAATCACCCGCGACCGGCAGGATGATGCCTTTCTGCCAGAAGATCAATTCCCGGGATGGCAGTGCCCATACCGCGAGGGCAAGGCGGTATCTGCCCGGATTGAGCGGAAGGGACGGAACGACAGCCGCCAGGTGACCTCCGCCATGACCTTCCTCATGGAACTCCAAATCCTGAGACACCTGGACGAGAGCTTCATCGGCAGCGTTGCGGATCACAAAGTCAACACTCCATTTCCCCGAAGGCAAGCCAGGCTTCACTTTCCAGCGTACCACGAAGCCATCTCCCGGTCCAAGCGCCGTCACGGGGTTACCCTGCTGATCGGCGAGACACACACCGGAAAACCACTGCATCCGTGTTCCCGCCGTCTGCGATTCCGGAAACTGATCCATCTTCTCGGCCTGAATCCGATGATAATGCTCAATGCCTTTCTCGGTTGGCCCGG
>CAZSDE010000004.1:0-9609 GCA_964605435.1 uncultured Akkermansia sp. | reverse complement strand
CTGGGGGGGGGGGGGGGGGGGGGGGGGGGGGGGGGGGGGGTAAGGACAGGAGGATGGATGGGCGGCAGGGCGCCGCTGCTGCCGTGATGCCGCGTGCGTTGCGGTGACTGTTGGAGCTGATTATCTGAATGCTGATAATGCTCAATGCCTGTCTCGGTTGGTCCGGAATAAACCACCGCTCCATGGTCGAGCACCATGACCCGGTCACAGATCCGCGCAATCTGGTGCATATTGTGCCCTACAAGGATAAAGGCACTCCGCATGAGTCTGATTTCGGACAGTCTGCGAAAGCACTTCGCGTAAAACGCCATATCTCCCACCGCCAGAACCTCATCAAGCAGCAGCACATCCGGACACAGCGCGGTCGCGACTGCAAAGCCCAGCCTCACCGCCATGCCGGAGGAATAGCCCTGGACGGGGCTGTCGATGAACTCCCGCAGTTCCGCAAAATCAATGATCTCATCGATGCGGGCATCGATTTCGCTGCGGCTCAGACCGAGCACCGATGCGTTCACATAGACATTTTCCCTGCCTGTCAGGATGGGATTGAATCCGGCACCAAGGGAAATGAGCGCTCCCACCCGGCCACGGATGACGGCTTCTCCCGCGTCGGGCTTGATCAGGCCGTTGAGCATTCTCAGCAGCGTGGTCTTTCCCGCGCCATTGTGCCCGATGAGTCCGATGCATTCACCGCGCTGCAGCTCAAAGGAGACATCGCGCACCGCCCAGAATTCCTGTGGCCTGAGTCCTCTATCTGACGCATGCGGCGAGCGCAGTCCTCCGCGGGAGAATCGGAATTCGGATGCCGCGTCGGCAATGCCGTACCAAAGGGATCTGCGCAGCGAGCGGCAGAACTTCTTCGAGAGGCCAGTAACCCGGACTACCGTGTCGTCGCTGTCCATGTGTTTCTTGAATTCTGCGTAAGGGTGGGGTCCGGAATCCGCCAGCCCACGGAAGTCTGCTCAGGGATTCCCCGACAGTTGGAGCCATTGCGGATGTGCTTCCGCGTGACTGGCGATTTCCTCGAAGATGGACTCCGCCTTGCGGGATGGACTCCAGTCCCAGCACTGCTGCGCCGCCGTGGAATCAAGTACTACCCACGGAAGATCGAACATCCGGGGATTCGGATCGGAGGCTACCGGATGCGGACCAAATCGTCCGTCGCACCATTCCGTCAGCTGCCTGAGCGACGTCGCAGAATCCAGCCCGCCCGATACGTTGACGATGCGCCGCCTTGAACGATCGGAACCGGCAGCCATTTGCTTCATGAGGAGCGGCACCAGATCTTCCGGATGAAGGCAATCCCGGACCTGATGGCCACCTCCGCCGAAACCAATATACCGCAGCGGACGTCTTCTCAGGTGAGAGTTGATCCAGAAGGCGAAAATCCCCTGATCGGCCCGCCCGAACTGCCCCGCGCCGGCGAGAACGCCGCACCGGTTGACGTAGACTGGGAAGTCATATGTCTCGCCGTATTCCAAAGCCAGCACTTCGCTGGCGATTTTAGTGGTGCCATACAGCGAGACAGGGGCGGCCGTACTGAAATCCTCGCTGATGCCCAGTGCGGAGACGCCCGGCGGAAGCACCTTGTCCACATCAGGCTCGTAGGCACCGTCGCGCAACCTGACGCCAAGGCCCGCGAGCGGCGGAATGCTGTATACCCGGCTTGTGCTCAGCAGAAGAAATCCAGCCCCGTCCCGGCGGCATTTTTCCAGCAGATTCACAGTCCCGAAAAGGTTGTGCTCAATCAGCTGGCGGCTGGTAGTGCGTCCATCGGCCCCTGCCAGAACGCTGGGATTGGCAGCGCAGTCGAGGATCCAGTCGACGGGTGGCAAGGCATCCACATCGCTCTGGAGGCGCAAATCACCATGCGTTACCGCAATACCCAGACGCTGCAGACGGTGGCGATGGTGTTCACTGCCAGGACGGCTGAGATTATCCAGCCCATGAAGCTGCAGGGAATCTCCATGGGCATGCAGCGCATGAGCGAGTGCTGCCCCCGCAAATCCACAGGCTCCTGTGATCAGGATCTTCATCTTATTTCTTCTCCCGGTATGCTGCCACAATCTCCCTGAAGGTTTCCTCAAGGCCTTTTGTGATATCCCATTGAGGATAGTGACTCCGCATTTTCGCAAGATTGGAAATGTAGCAGATATGATCACCCTGTCGGTTCTGGTCAACATACTCCCACCTCATCGGCATCCCGGTGACAGATTCCGCAAGACGGAACGCCTCGAGAATGGAGATGGAGTTAGCCGGTCCACCACCAATGTTGTAGACCTCAGCGATACGTGGCATGCCGATGAACTGATCGATGAATCGCACGACATCCTCGCTGTGGATGTTATCCCGGACCTGCTTGCCTTTATATCCGAATACGTTATACTGACGCCCTTCGAGGTTGCATTTGATCAGATAGGAAAGGAAACCGTGCAGTTCCACTCCCGCATGGTTGGGTCCCGTGAGGCATCCTCCCCGCAGACAGCAGGTCGGGATGCCGAAATAACGCCCGTATTCCTGCACCATGATGTCTGCCGCTACCTTGGACGCACCAAACAGGGAATGCTTCGACTGGTCTATGGGGAAATCCTCCGTGATCCCCTCCGAGAATCCGGGATCTGCGTACTGCCAGCGGGAATCAGTCTCCAGCAGGGGGATCAGGTTCGGGCGGTCACCGTACACCTTGTTGGTGGACATATGAACAAAAGGGCTTTCCGGGCAATGCTGCCGCACCGCCTCCAGCAGGTTGAGCGTGCCAACGGCATTGGTCTCGAAATCATCGAACGGTATGGCCGCCGCGCGGTCGTGAGATGGCTGGGCAGCGGTGTGCACTACGGCATGCGGCCGGAGTTCACGGAGCAGATCAAGAATCCCCTGACGGTCACGGATATCGATTTCATGATGAGTGAACGAGTTCCCGAGTTTCCCGATGAGCCGGTGCTGATTCCAGCGGGTATCCCCTTCGGCACCGAAGAACACGGCACGCTGATTATTGTCGACGCCATGAACGTGCCATCCCGCGGCGGCAAAATAGGAGGAGACTTCCGACCCGATGAGCCCGGATGAACCAGTGACAAGAATCTTTCTCATGCTGCGCGATGTGGTCACTGCTGCTGCGATGGAGCAATAGGCATTTGAGTTCGGCAGACGGAGTCTGCTGAAGGTTTCCGCGGTGGTTCGTTTCTCATGGCGTAGGTCAGGTAGCGCGGGAGGTTGCGGGTTTCATTGCGAGCGAAAGAAGGTCGGCCTCAGCCTCTTCTGACCAAGTCGCCCGCATCTGCCGGATTTGCAACCTCGCCCGGTCATTCAAGCAGTTGATTCCGGCCATGCACTCACGCATAGAGGCTGACTCCACGCTACCGCCCGTGGCCCGCGGTTTACGCGGGTCACTGGAGGCTTTGCGGCACCGGGTTCCGGATCGGCTGCCAGATCCGGCGGATTGCGGGCAGTTTGGTCCTAAAGATGAAACTCGATATCTCTGCCGAAGTGTGGTTCCAGACACTGAGGGGATTGGTTACCGCGCGATGAAACGCTCATCTCCCCCCTCTTCCAAAGATCATGACATAAGCGGTCTTGACGACAATAACGAAATCAAGCAGCAGCGAGAAGTTTCTGATGTAGAACAGGTCATAGGATAGCTTGGCCCTTGCGTCGTTGACATCCTGTCCGTAGGGATAATTGACCTGAGCCCATCCTGTCAGCCCGGGGCGCACGAGATGGCGCAGATCGTAGAGTTCGATCTCCTGACTGTACCGTTCTGCGCAACGGATCCATTCCGGCCGCGGACCAATCAGGCTCATATCACCCTTGAGAATGTTGTAGATCTGAGGCAGCTCGTCCAGTCGATAGCGCCGGAGGAAGCCGCCGCCCGGAATGATGCGCTTGTCTCCAATGGTAGTCGTGCCCCCGCTTGAACCGACGGACATGGTCCGGAATTTCACTAGGCTGAATGTCTTGCCGAACCGGCCGCGCCGGTCCTGAAAAAACAAGACCGGCCCGGGTGAGATGCACCGAATATACACTGAAATGCATAGCATGGGCAGCAGGCTGATCACCGCCAAAGTCAGGGATGCGATGATGTCGAAGCTACGCTTCACTGCCTCATGCACGGATTTGGATCCCAGCCGGAATCCGCTCTGGAAAATCCAGTCCGGGGTGACCGAATCGAGGCTGACCTTCTTCAGGTGCGCCTCGTGAAAACCCTCCCATGTGTAGACTGGTGCACATCCGAGATGAGTGCCAATGAGAGTACTGAACTGCCTCATGGAAAGAGATTCGACCGAGGGGCCCAGAACGATGGCCAAGGCGCTGTCAGGTTTGCCGTCAAACGCATGGAAAACCTGTTCCGGACCGGACATCCTTGCGGGATCAATCCGGATCGTGTTGCCGTGCCATTCCTGCTGGGCCAGCTCCGTGGTAAGCCTCGCCAGTTCCGCATCGGTGCCAACCATGGCGACAGTAGGTGTGCCTTTGCTGCGACGAAGATGGAAATCGATGGCTCTCCTCAGCAGCAGCGACAATCCGAAGAACACCAACGGCCAGGAGAGGAGCAGGCCACGGCTGGGCGGCCGCAGTGATCCATATGTCAGCGCCACGCTGATGATCGCTGTCGAAGCGATAGCGCCTCCGGCCAGATACATGAGGTGCTCCACCGCAAACCTGAGTGACAGAAAATCCTCCTTAGGCCGATATCCGCCGCTGGCGGCCACCGCTCCCAGACAGATCATCACTGGAACTACCGCGATGAAGGCCGGTTCGAGATTGGTCTTCCAGATCAGGGAGAAAGTGTAGAAGGTTGCGGTGGCGAGAGTCAGATCCAGCAGGAAAAGCCAGAGTGTGGAAGAGCGCCCTCTGTGCTGCAGCAGACCCTCCGGAATTTCCGACGCGGAGAAACCCTTCACTGAAGTGCCCGGGTGGAGTCCGCCCGGGGTCGTCAGTGTTGGATTTTCCTCAAGGACAGCTCTCATAAGTTCCTCTGAATCACTTGAGTCTGTACGATGGCGAATGGCTCTGCAAGAGCTATCGGACGCCATCTGTGGCGCGGAGACGGTAAAGGTTATTGATTCCGCTGCGGTGGGTGTTTCCGCAGCGGGCTCATTAACATGAAAAGGCTTTCACGGAATCGGGTTCGGCAGGGTTGTCATTTCATCCCGGCTCCTGCGCTTTTTCCGCACGGTCTCCCTTGATGTATGGATCATACCGATAGTTGTAGTAGTAACTGTAGACACCTGAGCGCTGACGGTTGAGGATGACTCCGGCGAGTCGTGCGCCCGCCCTTGTCAGGTTTTCGAGGGCGCGCTTCACGGCCCGTCTGGTGGTATGGCCCGCCCTGACGACCAGGCAGACCGAATGCACATGCGGAAGCATGATGATGGCATCGCTGACCGAATTCACGGGCGGGGTATCGACAACAATACGGTCGAACTGCTGCTGAGCCAGTTCCAGCATTTCACCGAAGGCCGTCTGGGCGAGGAGGTCCGCCGGTTGAGGACTCCGGCCACCTGCGAGAATGACGGTGAAGTTGTCGACGGTCGTCTGCGAGCATGCTTCGGTAAAGGTGCACAGGCCACTCAGGTACTCGGAGAGTCCCGGATGCTTTTCTCCCGTGGAATCATCACCGGACGACTTCACTGTGTCCTCCAGGAGTTTCTGCTGCGAGGGTCTCCGCAGGTCGGCATCGATCAGAAGCGTGCGGAGTCCGCGCTGGGCAAAGGCCACCGCGAGATTGGCCGAAGTCCGGCTCTTGCCCTCTCCCGGAAGCGCGCTGGTCACAAGGAAGACCCTTCGGCGTGATTCGTCACCGAGCAGGCTGAGGGCAGCCCGCAGGGTGCGGTAGGCCTCTGCCTGGAGTGAATTGCGGTCCGCCAGCGTGGTAACCCCTTGAGCACCCCGGCGTTTTTCCACCTTGTCATCGGGGACGGAAGCGAGCACCGAGACGCCCAGTTCCGACTCAAGGTGTTCTACTGACTGGTAGGTCTGATCGAGTCGGTCGATGAGGAATATGAGTCCAAGACCGATGGCAAGACCTGCCAGGGCGGCCTTGGACAGCATGCTGCCGGTCCTCGACATCGGGGTCGAGGGAAGGAGGGCAGCTTCCGCAATGGTGACGGGTACCCGATCGGCGGCTTTCTCCTTCATGCCGATTTCGGCGATCCGGTTGGTGACCTCATTGTAGCGTTTCTGAACCGAATCGACCTCTGACATCAGAATCCGGTAGGGAACCAGCACCTTGCTAAGTTCCGAGTTGCCTTCATTCATCTGTGCAATGGCTTCCTGAATCTGCTTCTCAACCAGCGCGGCCTGTCCGGCGCGCTCTTTGAGCAGAGGAACTGCGTCGGCCAGCAGCCGCTTGAGGGTATCCTCGGCAGCGGCGACATTTTCGGTCGCCTGAATGTAGCGCGGGTGCTGCTCGAGATATCTTTTCTTGAGTTGCTCGAAAGCCGCCTGCTGTTCCTTGAGGTCGGCATTGGCTTCGGCTACTTTCGGGATCGCCGCGAGAGTGCTGATCTGGAGGAGTTCCATCTCTGATCCCGGCGCAACTCCGTTGGCGCGGGCCAGGTCTGCTTCGATCTGGGCACGCTGATTCTGAACGCCGAGCAGTTTATCTCCCAGTTCGCTGGCTCTGGTTCCGGGTGACTGCCCCTCGTTCTCAAGGGGAAGATCCTTGTGCTTGAGCCGGAATTCGCTGACGGCATTTCTCGCTGCGGTGAGTTCAGCGTCCAGTCGCTTGGCTTGATCCTTCAGGTAGTCAGTGGCCACCCCACTGCGTGAACTCCGGTCGGTCGTGGAGCGGTCGAGATAAGCTGCCACAATGGCATTGGCCAGTTTCTGGGCCCGCACCGGATCGACATCGGAGGCGACTACATCGATGAGGCGTGTGCGGCCGCGGACCCTGCTGGCGACTTTGCTCCGCAGCGTTTCCACGATGGCGGAATCGGTTTGTCCGCTCTTCCTCAGTTCATCATAAAGGTCGATTTCGCGTGCTGCGGCGAGCAGGACACCATCGCCTGTGAGACTTTCGGCGACGGTGGACAGGTAATCTGAGCCTGCGGGGTTGTCCTTCTTGACGCCCTCCACTTTGAGGATGACATCTTCCTGTTGGGCGACTTCGATGACCGCCCGGGATGAGTAGACCGCGACCTGACGCTGCATCCAGGCAAATGTGGACAGCATGGTGACGATGACCGCCAGCAGGATGAGCCACCAGAATCGGAAAAGCAGAAGTCTTAGTCGGTTTTTGTCGATCATGAGCCTAGTGAGAAGCGGTTATCCGGAGGTCGGTATGTTGGGACGGGGGGTTTGCTAGCGGCAAGTGGGTTTGGAGAGGTTTAGAAAATCCTTTCCTTGGCTTCGATGTGGTCGCCGGGGAGTATGCGGACGCGCTGGGCTTCCCTGCGGTCGGCAGCATCCACCTTGAGGACCGAGCCTGATTTTCTCGTGATGACGACCTTGGAGTTGGCGAGCCTTGTGAATCCGCCAGCCTGACTGATGGCATCGAGGAGGGTTAGCTCGCCCGATTCAGGGAAGTAGTATGGTCCGGGACGTCCGACGGCACCTTCGAGGTTAAAGCGTTCTCGGGTCTTTTCCAGAACGGTGACGGTGACTACGGGTTTGACAAGGAATCCCCTGCGGAGGGCTGCTTCGATGATGGCAGCGGCTCCTTTGACGCTGCTGCCGCTGACAGCTACTTCTCCGATGAGCGGCAGGCTTACTTTTCCATCGGGAGCCAGCCGCGCTCTGGCATCGAGTTCAGGCTCCTGAAAGACCCTCACTTCGATGAGGTCGGAAGGTTTCAGTACATAATCGAGTTTGGTCGACGAGGGCGCTGCGGTGGCTGGGGCGGGAGCGCGCGGTTCGTCGGCCTGCGGAGCAGAGGCGGAAGGTTCCTGACCCGAGGCCAGAGTTGCCGCTACCAGAAATGCAAGGACTTCTCCGAAAATACGCATCCGAGACCATCGCCTCTGATAGGTGGATGAAAAGGGGAAACTTGCTGTGGATGCCATGAGAAGGGATCGTTCCGCTGCCTGTGTATCCATGGTAACTAGGGGGGGGACGGGGACGCCCCGACCATCTGCTCATGCCGGGCGGCGAGGTCCGGCAGATTGAGTGCCCGGTAGGCCATGGCGAGAGCGCGGTGTGTCCCCGGGCTTTCCATGCCCATCCGGGGAAGCGCCGCGCTTAGTTCGGTGACGGCGTCGGTGTAGCGGCCCATGAGGAAAAAGATGCGGCCTTTTGTTTCCCTGGCGATCGGCAGATCCGGCTGCCGGGCCAGCACGGCCTCCGTAAGTTCCATGGCATAATCAAGAGGAGGATCCTGCCCCAGCACGAGGGCCCGTGCAAACTGAAGGGCGACGATGGGTACATTCGGCTGCTGGCGGAATGCCAGGTCCAAGTGGGTTTTCGCGGTTGCCGGCTCGCTTCTGCGCAGTGCGGCGGCCCCGAGGGCGAAATGAAGCACTCCGTTGTCTCCGCCTCGTGCAATCAGGTCGTTGATCATGTCCGTGGCGGCAGCGGACCGGCCGCTGTCCTGCATGCGGATCAGTTCTTCGAGAAGTCGCCGATTGGAAGGATCGTATTCCAGTCCCTTGCGGATGTGGCTGAGTATTTCCTCCGAGATTTCTCCTTCCCGGGTTCTCGTGCTTTCGATCCAGTCGGCGAAGATGGTGGCCGCCGCTGATGCATAGCGCTTGTCCCCGGTGCGTTTCAGTCCCGTGATGAAATTCTCGACGGCCTCGTCGAATTTCCCGAGGAGCACGAGGGCCTGGCTGTAGCCGATTCTTGCGGAAGGATCTTCCTGCACGGAATTCTCCGTTCTTGGTTTGAAGAACTGCGAGGCTCGACCGGCCCACTGCCGGGTTCCTTCCGCGTCTCCCAGTCCCCTGGAAACAAATGCGAGAGGGAGCATGCATTCTCCCTGGCGGTCCGCCAACCCGATGAGGTACTGCCGGGCTTTGTTCCAGTCCTTTTCCTCGAGGTAGAATTCGCCGAGCAGGCGGCGGGCCTCGTCCATATCGGGATCATCGGTGGCCGCGCGGAGAAGGTATTTTTCGTAGGTGGCTTTCACTTCCGGGGTCTTGTCTTTCGCCCGGAACCAGGTGGTTTTGGCCATGTGCAGGAGAGCCGGCGGATACGCGATGAAGGACTGGTCATCGAGGGGTGCGACCTTCCGGATGAGGTGCTCGGCGGCCTGGAATTCCTCGAGTCCATTGAGGCTGGTTGCAAGGTCGAACGTGTGTTCGCTGCGGCGATTTGCGAAAACCGGGTTCCGGCTGCTGATTTCGAGCAGGCGTTCGCAGGCCACCCGGGCACTCGGGTGGGAGCGGGCTGCGAGGGTGGCGGATTTAGCCAGCGCAAAGCGGTCATGCACCTTGAGATCGCTCCATTGTGAGCGGTAGACGTAGGCGACGATCGCCCCGAGGAAGAACATCAGGGAGGGTAGACCTATCCAAAGATCCCTGAGATTCCTGTTGGCCAGCCATTTCTCGAGCATGAGTTTGGTGGGTTCAGGGTTGTCCGGAACTTCCACGGAGCTGGGATGCAAGCATCTGCCGTGCCTCGTTGAAGAGCTGGTTCATGGCGAATTGATCGTCCGGCTGAAAGGGTATGTCC
>CAZSDE010000003.1:0-28828 GCA_964605435.1 uncultured Akkermansia sp. | reverse complement strand
CCCCTCGGGTACCCCGGCCATCTTCACCCTCCGCAGCAGCGCCAGCAATGCCGCCGCCCCCCCAGCCGTCTCATCAGTCAGCGGCAGCATGGCCGACGCCAGGGCGCGGATCTCCCCGGCCTCATCGGGAGCCTGCGGCACGGCCGCGACCGCCAGATTCGCCACCCGCACCGTGCCGTCCCCGCTCAGATACACATGCCCCGGCTGGAATACCTCGCGCGCGATGCCATGCGACTTCAGCCAGCCCAGGGCCTCCGCCACCGCCGTGAAAACCGAGGCCACTTCCCAGGCCGGCCGGACTTCCCCAGCCGCCGCCATTTCCCCAGGGGTGCGGCCACGCATGAGTTCCCGGGTATAGAACACGGTGCCCCCGGAATCCTGCACTTCGTAGACGGCCGCAATGAGTGGATTCGTCACCGCCGCCCTCGCCCGCACCATGGCCCGGAATGCCGCCACGGACTCCGCATCCCCCGCAAACTCGGGTTTCAGCCGCTCCAGCACGACCTCGCGGTTCACACTCCGCTGCACGGCCCGGAAGGTATCCGTCCACGGCAGCGTCCGCCGCTTCTCCATCACCAGATAATCCCCCAGTTCCTCCAGCCCGCTCCCCATTCTCGCCGCCTCGGCCTGCTCCAGCCACGCCTGCACTTCCTCCACCGCCGCCCCGCCGGCCTCGACCGCCTGCATCCCGGGAAACTCCCGCCGCAGCCGGTCTCGCATCTCCCGCCCTCCTGCACCGCCGAACCCCGCAGAAAACACCAGCACGTCCAGATCGTCCAACTCCTCGGCCAACCTCTCAAGTGCCTCCGGATTCCCGGCGGGAAGCACCCGGTGCCGCCCGCCTTCCGCCAGCGCCGCAGCCAGCCGCCCGCAGGCCGCTGGCTCGTCCATGGCAATCACCACAATCATGACTCAGCGCGGAACCAGCGGTCCCCGTACTGGTGGCGGAAACAGCAGATTCTCCGGCAGAACCTCCGGCTGCGGCAGAACTGCCCCGCGCGGCAAGGGCCCGCTCTCCAGCACGGGATCGGACGGCACCACCTCCGGCAGCGGCAGTTCGCGCGCAATCTGCAGCAACTCCGGCGTCGTCGCCGTCGCATCCTGCAGCCGGTCCTCGTAAATCACCTCCAGCGTGCATCCATAGTACCGGCACCGGCCAATCCGCTGGATCTCATCCGGCGTCATCGGAGCCAGACGGTACTCAAACCCGAACGTCTCGGTCCCGTCCTTCCAGTCAACCGGCTCACTGAGACAACTGAGCACCGCTTCCTCCGCCAGCGACCGCGCAATGCGGCGACCGTTCACGGTGTCAAAGAAATGAATCGCAAGGGTCATCCGGTCCATGTTCACCGGATCGCCGGTCTTCTTTTCCAGCACCGCGGAAAACCGCAGCCGCTCCCCTCCCCCGGGCTCGTCAATCCGCTCCTCGTCAAGACTCCGGATCACAAACTTCTCCTCCCTCTCTTCTTCAGGTTCCTGAGGTGCGGGCACGCCGTCACGCAGCCTGTCCCGCGCAATCGTGTAGAGATCCCCCGCTTCCGCTCCCAGACCACGCAGCTGCTCCCAAACAGGCTGCGATTTCCGCAGCAATCCCATCGTGTCGAGCGTCAGTGCCAGATGATAGAGAATGCGAGGATGGTCAGGCAGCACCGCAGACGCCGCCCGCAGATGCTGCAGCGCTCCCTGCATGTCACCAGTCGACCGCAGATTGATCCCCGCATCGAGATGAGCAAGGACGCTCTCGTCGGTGATCGGCGTATCCAGCGGAGCCGCCGCCTTCTCGGGAACCGCCGGATCCTCCTGCGGCACTTCGCGACCCGCGGCCAGCGCCTCCAGCAAGGCCCTCTCCCGCGCCTCCAGCAAGGCCCTCTCCCGCGCCTCCAGCAGCATTACCTGCTCATCAGCCGATCCTCCCGTCTCATCCACGTCCGCTGCGGCCCGCGCCTGCTCCTTCCGCATCTCAAAGGGATCAACTTCCCGGATTCCCTCCGCCTCGGTTACCGGCTGCGCCGCCCCCGGAGCCACCACCACACCCTCGCCGGACAACTCCGCCGCTTTACCGGCTTCCTTCCCGCCGGAAGCCCAGCCCGCCGCAGGAAGCACCACCTCAACCAACGCTGGAGCCACACGGCTTCCCCGCAGCGAAACGCCCCACGCTCCCGCCTGCGCCATCGCCACAAGGCCAAGAAATCCCCAGACGATCCGCAGGGTGCGGACGCTTCCGGAAGGAGGCACGGGCGATTCAGGGCTCATGACAGGAGAGATCCGGCAGATTAGGGATTTCCCCGATGCGTGTCAATGTCCGCATCCCGAATCTTCCCGGGACAGGAAAAAGGCCCGCGCCACGTACTGCCTAGCCGCCACCCGGTCTCAGGCCCCGGTTCCCGTCTACCTTCTTTCCCATGTTCCGCCCCGCCCTCCTCCTTGCCGCGCTGCCGACCCTCACCGCCGCCGCGGACCTTTCCCCGGACCAATCGGCCTTCTTCGAATCCCGCATCCGGCCAGTCCTCGCTTCGTCCTGCTACGATTGCCACGGCCCGGAAAAACAGAAGGGCGGGCTCCGCGTCGACTGGCGCGAAGGTCTCCTCAAGGGCGGGGACAGCGGCCCGGCCATCATCCCGGGTAACCCGGACGAGAGCCTCCTCATCAAGGCAATCTCAGGCCAGCACCCCGAACTCCGCATGCCGAAGAATGCGGACCCGCTTCCCGCCCTCGTCATCGAAAACCTCCGCTCATGGATCCGCGACGGCGCCCCGGACCCACGCTCCCAGCCGTCTACCAACTCCAGCAGCGACTGGTCATCTGCCTTTGCCCTCCGCCGCCAATGGTGGTGC
This sequence comes from uncultured Akkermansia sp., assembly GCA_964605435.1. GTDB lineage: Bacteria > Verrucomicrobiota > Verrucomicrobiia > Verrucomicrobiales > V1-33 > V1-33. The sequence goes on along the minus strand of CAZSDE010000003.1, from coordinate 25,994 downwards.
TGGCAACCCCTGCAGAATCCATCCCCACCGGAATCCAGCGGATCCCTCCACCCCATCGACCGCTTCCTGCGGAAACCCATGCATGACGCCGGCCTCAACCCGGCCCCCACCGCAGACCCCGGCTCCCTCATCCGCCGCGCCTCATTCGTGCTCACCGGTCTCCCTCCGTCCCCTGCAGAAACAGAATCCTTCCTCGCCGCATGGAAAGACGAACCCAGCCGCCCCGCCACATGGGCCGCTCTCGTCGACCGACTCCTCCAGTCGCCAGCCTTCGGCGAACGCTGGGCCCGCCACTGGATGGACTGGACCCGCTACGCCGATAGCCACGGCAGCGAAGGCGACCCCGCCGTGCCCTACGCATGGCAGTACCGCGACTACCTCATCCGCGCCCTCAACGACGACATTCCCTACTTCCAGCTCGTCCGCGAACACCTCGCCGGCGACCTCATTCCACCGCGCCCAGGCCGCAACCCGGCCATCAACGAAGCCGCCATCGGACCGGCCCACCTCCGCATGGTGTTCCACGGCTTCACACCCACCGACGCCCTCGACGAATTCGTCACCTTCACCGACAACCAGGTCGATGTCGTCTCCAAGGCCTTCCTCGGCCTCACCGTAAGCTGCGCCCGCTGCCACCACCACAAATTCGACGCCATCAGCCAGGAGGACTACTACGCCATGTTCGGCGTCTTCGCCAATGCCCGACCCGGCATCATCGACGCCTCCAGCAACCCGGCACAGCCATCCCTCGCCGCCAGACTCCACCAGCAGAAGGCTGCCGTCCTTTTCTCTGTTCTGGAAGGCTGGCCCGCACTCGCCGACCCCGCCGCCGCACTCGCCAACTGGGAACCAGCCGACGACAACCAGCGCAAAGCCGCCGCCGCTGACGGCCTCGGCCCGCTCGGACCATGGCTCCAGCTCCGCAACCTCCCGCCGGACGCCATGGCCACCGCATGGTCCGACCTCCAGAAACGCCACCGCGAAGCCATCGATCGGCTCAAGGCCCACCAATCCACCCCCGCTCACTTCCGCTGGACTCCCGGCGACGAGACGCAGGACAGAGTCTTCACCCACGGCCCGGGCCTGACCACCAATTCCCACGATACCCTCGTCACCATCACCGACCCACCGCAGAATCCCCCCATCCAGTTCCGCCCCGCCGGCCGCTTCTCGGATTCTCTCTCGCGCCGCCACCGCGGCGTCTTCCAGTCGGCCCGCTTCAGAAGTGAAGGCGGCCGGCTCTGGGTCCGGGCCTGCGGCCGCAACGCTTCCCTCCGCTTCGTCGTCCACCACTACCCCCGCGCCGGTCTCATCTACCCGAAAACCGGCCTCGATCACGACGAACCACGCTGGATCGCCTTCGACATGGAGTACTGGAAAGGCGAAACCGTCTACGTCGAAGCCGTCACCAACCCGGACCACCCCGCCGAAACAGGCAACGGCGAACGCGCATGGTTCGGCATCACGGAAATCCTGTACCCGCAGGATGCAGCCACCACGCCTCCGGACGCACCATCCATGCTACCCCTCCTGCTCAAGGGGCCAGCCCCGCGCTCGCGCGGCGAACTGCTCGACCGCTACCGCGACGCCCTGCGTACCCTCTTCGCTCAACTCAGCCGTCAGCCCGCCTCCCCGGAAGCCACCGCCTTCCTGAATTTCGCCTGCCGCTCCGGACTGCTGCCCCTGCCCGCAGACGCCCTCGCTGCCACCACCCAGAAAATCGCCGCCCTCCGGGAAACGGAAAACTCCATCCCGGAACCCGTGCGCGTCCCCGGTGTGCTCGAAGCCGACGCCGCCGACTGGACCCTCTACACCCGCGGCGACATCCGCAAACCATCCCAGCCCGTCCCCCGCGCCTTCCTCTCGGCCCTCGACCCTTCCCCATGGAACCCAAAGGACAGCGGACGCCGCGAACTCGCCGACAGCATCGCCGCCAAAGGCCGCCCCCTCGCCCTCCGCGTCATCGCCAACCGCCTCTGGCACCATTGCTTCGGCCGCGGCATCGTTCCCACCACCGACAACTTCGGCAAACTGGGCGAACTCCCCTCCCACCCGGAATTGATCGACTGGCTCGCCAGCGAAGTCGACCGGAACGGCGGCTCCCTCAAAGCCACCCTCCGCACCATCGTCACCAGTCACGCCTTCATGGCCTCCAGCACTCCCTCTGCCGAAGCCACCGAACGCGATCCCCTAAACCGGCTGCTTTCCCACTGGCCCCTGCGCCGCCTCGAAGCCGAGGCCATCCGCGACACCATGCTCACCATGACCGGTCGACTCACCGCCGGCAGCGGCCCCGGACAGGACGGATCTTCCCCCGTCCGCAGCGTCTACGTCAAGGTCATCCGCAACGCCCTCGACCCCTTCCTGACCGCCTTCGACGCCCCCGTTCCCAGCAGCACACGCGGCAATCGCGACAGCACCAGCGTCCCCGCCCAGGCCCTCACCCTCATGAATTCTCCCCAGGTCCAGTCATGGGCCGCAGACTGGGCCAACCGCATCGCCGCAGCCCACAAGGATCCCCCCAGCCAGATCCGCCAGCTCTTCCTCGATGCCTTCCAGCGCGAACCCTCCCCGCAGGAAGCCGCCGCATCCCTCGCATGGCTCTCTTCCTCGGAAACCGCCATCCTCGCAGCCGATTCCGGCAAATCCCGCCTCACCGCACAACTCGCAGAAACGGAAGCCGCCCGCGCCCGCCTCATCAACCCGGTCATCGCACGCCTCCGCCAGACCAAGCCCACCCCGGAATCCAGCAACGCACCAAAACCACTCGCCGAATGGGACTTCACCACGGATGCCCAACCCGCCATCCCCCTGAAACTCCACGGAGGAGCCACCCTGCGCGGCGGCTCCCTCCACCTCAATGGATCCGATGCCTTCGCCTCGACAGGTCCTCTCCCGTTCGCTCTGCGCGCCCGCACCCTCGAAGCATGGCTCAGCCTCGCCACCACCAATCAGTCCGGCGGCGGCGTCTTCACCATCCAGGACCTCGGCGGCGATACCTTCGACGCCATCGTCTTCGCCGAACGCGACCCCGCCCAGTGGATCGCGGGCAGCAATGTCTTCGCCCGTACCCAGCCAGTCGGCGGCCCCCCGGAAACGGAAACCAACCCCGTTCACATCGCCATCACATGGGCCGACGACGGCACCATCCGCATCTTCCGCAATGGCCAGCCCTATGGCCAGCCCTACCGCTCCAGCGGACCAGTCACCTTCGCCGCCGGACAATCCATGATCCAGTTCGGCTGCCGCCACGGCTCCCCCTCAGGCGACCGCCTCCTCAAAGGCAGCATCCACCGCGCCCGACTCCACAACCGCGCCCTCACGGAATCGGAAATCGCTGCCTCTGCCTCCCTCGAAGGCTCCCTCGTCACCCCGCAGGCCATCCGGAAACTCCTCTCGGCTGAGGAACAGCAGCAACTCGCGAAGATCGACGCCACCACGGAACAACTCCACCGCGCCATTGCCACTGCCCAGCCCTCCGCCATCACTTCCCCTCTCCAAAGCCTCACCCTCGCCCTCCTCAACACACGCGAATTCATCTCGCTGCGCTGACCGGACCCTGACATTTCCGCCATTGCAGCAGGGCCCCGCTGCGGATTTCATGACACCTAGGTCCCCACGCCCATGAATCCCTCCCGCCGCCCATTCCTCGTCGGTCTCACCGCCGCCTGCTGCCCCAGCCTCAGCCCAGCAAAGGATTCCCCCAAATCCCGCTCCGCGGTCATCGTCGTCGATATCCAGGGCGACTTCACCGAAGCCCACAAGGGATCCCTCGCAGTCGCCGGAACCGATGCCGCCTACCTCAAGGCCGTCGCCGAAGCCACCGCCCAGCTCAAGGCCGCCGGACACCTCATCTACGCCACCCAGGACTGGCACCCAGCCGACCACATCTCGTTCTTCTCCAATCACAAGGACCACAAACCCTTCGACGTCATCCAGCTCCGCGGACGCGATCAGGTCCTCTGGCCTGCCCACTGCATCCAGCAATCCAAGGGCGCAGAAATCCTCCTCGATGCCAGCCATTTCACCGGCATCGTCCAGAAGGGCAAGGACCAGCGCTACGACAGCTACTCGGGCTTCAAGGACGACGGCGGAGCCAAAACGGAAATGGAAGCCACCCTCCGCAAGGCAGGCGTCACCGACGTCATCGTCTACGGCGTTGCCACCGACTACTGCGTCCGCGCCACCGCCCTCGATGCCGCCGCCGCAGGATTCAAAGTCACCATGGTCGAGTCACTCTCCCGCGGCGTCGCCCCGGAATCGATCAAAAAGGCCATCGCCGACCTCAAGGCAGCCGGTGTCACCGTCACCGATTCCCTTCCCGCAGCCGCCCTCCAGCCAAAGCGCTGAAGTTCCGCTGGGACTGCCGGGCATTCTCCCCATTCGCAGCCCCCACACCACCTCCGCAGCCCCCAGACCATCCCAGTTTCCCTCAGGGTTTCGCAGGTACAGGCTCCGGTACCGCAGGAACCGCCGCCGCCTCCGGCGACCTCTTCATGAGCGCATCATAGATCACCCTGATGCGGTCCGGTCCAATGCTGACCTCCCCGCGGAAGGGATAATCCAAGGCCGCCACCAGGAAGATCAGCGACCCTACCACCAGCGACAGCAGCCCCCCGATCACAAGGTGAATGTCGAATCTCACCCGGAAAAACATGATGATCAGGGTGTTGATGATGGCCCCTACCATGACCACCCACCACATCACCCCGGGAATCCCGCTGTTCGTATTCTGAATGCGCTTGCTGCGGAATTCCACCATGTTGTTGAACGCCCGCATGGTCTCCGCATGCAGAATCTGCTCACTGATGTCAGCCGGTTTGAACTGACACAATTCCCGCTGAAACTGCGTCGCCAGCTGCACGCCCTTGGTATCCATCCTGCCCTTCCGCTGCGCCGGCCACTCCCCATCAATGATGTTCTCGGTGTAGGTCTTCAGCTTGTTCTGAAGACTCTCGCGCGCAGACACAGGATAGTTGTCCACATCCCGCCAGAGTCCCGCCAAAGCCGCCGCCTCGCTCGAGACAATTCCTTCGAGTTCAGACGAATTCTCGTAACTGGAAACCGCCAGCAACCCCAGCAGCAGTCCATAGAAAACCCCAAACGCCCCGAGCGCATACCCCACAATGTCATTGATCCCCTCCTGCCGCTTCACCCAGAACTTCAGGATCGGACTGATAAAAATAATCCCAGCCCACGTAACGCCAACAAACACTACCGCAAACAGCAGTGCCAGCGTCGGAGTCGGAAGGTCGTAAATCCAGAAGAACATGAGAATCAGTCAGGGTTGCTTGACGTCTGCCAGACTGAGTCAGGCTAGCCACCCCCGCAAGGACGGTTTTCGTCAGGAGATGTCACGAAAGGACCCCAAGGCCCCACAGAATCACCCGCCGCAGCCCCCGCTTCACACGAACTTCGTAATCCCCGGCCGCGGCATCGGGTTCGGCGTGAACGCCGAATCCCACTTCAGATCGTCCGGAGCCAGATCCTCCTCGGACTTCATGAGCATATCCCACGTGATCCGCCGACCCGTATAGGCCGCCATCCGACCCATGATCGCAAGGGCCGTGCTGTGACACATCCAGTCGCCCTCATACAGCGGCTTGCCCTCGCGGACCGACTGGAACAATTCCATGTGCTCGTAGACATACATGTTCACCGGGGCCTCGCCACGGTCCCGCCACGCCTTGTCTCCCGTGATGCGCAGCCCGCCCTTGATGGTCGCATTCCCCTTCGTCCCGAGAATGTAATCCGCGTTCTCATTCTCGCAGTTCGGAATCTGCCGGTTGGCCACAGTGGCAAGTGCTCCACCCGGATATTCGTAAATCACCGAGAAGTGATCGAAGATGTTGTAGCCTTCGGCTCCTTCAAACGGAACCTGCCGCCCCCCGTTGCCATGACAGGCAATCGGATCCTTGTCCAGAAAGGCCCAGCCCACTTTGTCGACACTGTGCACGGCCTGCTCCACGAGGCTGTCTCCCCCAAGCCACGAGAAGTTGTACCAGTTGCGCACCTGCCACTCCACATCGCTCCACTCGGGCTTGCGGTCCTCCCGCCGCGCCATCGGCTTCACCGGCCCCGTATAATACGTCGCATAGTAATGCGCGATGTCCCCGATGTCCCCACCGTGCACACGCTTGAAGAACTCACGGCGCGACGTGTCCTTCCGCCAGCAGAATCCGGAAACCACCGCCAACCCCTTCTCCTTCGCCTTCTGCGCTGCCGCCATCACCTTCTTCACCCCAGCCATGTCCACAGCCACCGGCTTCTCGCAGAAGACATGCTTGCCCGCATTCACCGCCGCCTCGAAATGCAGCGGACGGAACCCCGGAGGCGTCGCGAGGAGCACCACATCCACCCCGCTCTCCAGCACCTTCTGATAGGCATCCATCCCCGTGAACTTGCGCGACTCATCCACATTGACCCGGTCCTTGAACTGATTGCGCAGCGCATTGAGGCTCCCCTCGATGCTCGACGGAAACACATCACCCACCGCCCACAGCTCGGCATTGCTGTCCGATGTCATGGCATCCCCAGCCGCACCACTGCCCCGCCCACCACAGCCCACCAGACCAATCTTCAGCCGCCGGCTGTCAGGATTGCCCAGCACAATGCCCGGTGCCGCAAGGCCACTCACCGCTCCCGCGGCCGCAGCAGATTTCAGGAAGGATCGACGGTTCGGAATGATGATCGGATTCATGGGAAATGATGGTCGGTAAAATGATGCAATCCCTCACCTAAACGATGGCCAGCCCGGAATTCTCACGGTGATTTCAAGGCTGTTCCGATACTTTTTCGGAATCCACCGCGGGCCCGGCGTCCAGTTCTGCCGGTTCAGCCACAGGCACCTCTGCCGCCGGACGACCCACCCGCTCCAGCAGCACCCGGTTCTTCTGGCCAAGATACTCCATGCGTCCCGTGACCGGATCCAGCCGCATCCTCAGCACCACGGAAGCCTCGCCACCAATGAAATAAACAATCTGATGAGTCGCGGTTCCAGTCCCAGGAGGCGGATCACCCGTCACAATCCTCACTTCCGGAAACCTCGGCCCCGCTTTGCGCTTCGCCTCCATCAGCACCATCGGGAGCGATGTCACTTCCTCCTCCGCAATGCCAGCGACCGGCATCAGCCCAGCGGTCCCATTCTCCCATACCTCCGCCCCAATCATCGCCAGCAATTCCTGCACCCCCATCTCCTGCCTCCCCTCCGTGCTGACACCACGGAAATACAGATACAGAAACCCTCCGAACATCCCCGCCACCAGCACCAACCCCAGCAGGGCACGGGCCAGCCTCGCGAGCGGAGAAGGCTCCCGACGGTTCTGCTGCCATGGCTGACGGCGCTCCACCCCCGACATCACAGGCCCACCCGGCGGCAGCATCTCAGCCCCGCGGCCAGGCATGACCACGTCCGCCGGAGCCTCGGGCTTCGGCAGATTCCGGTTCCTCGACTGAGGCAGCGGCGTCTTCATGACCCCAGAACCTTCAGTCATCCTGACACACCAGCCAACCGGAAATCAGCACCCGCCATCACTGCCAGCTCTTGATCCACTGGCGCTGCCCCTCAGGAGAATCATCGCGGTTCTCCAGCGCCCCGTACGACCACAGCTCGAAATCACTGCTGCTGTGCATCTCCCCAGCATTCGTAAGCCTCCCATTCCGGTCGCGGATCCCCACCAGGTACTGAAACGGATGGCCAAAGCCGTCGACCACGACAAACCGGCCGTCCTCAAGCGCATCCACCATCTCCGTCTTTTTCTTCTGCTGCACCTGCTCCTTCGTCGGTGCCACACAGGTATCCAGCAGAATCTTCCCCGTGTTCTCCGCCCCACCCGGAATGCCCACACTCTGCACACCCTTGCCGCCCTGGAGCGCATCATCCCCATCCCCGGACAACAGCTGATACAAGGCCACCGCACCGCCCGCCGGCCACTGCTTGCCCCGCAGCGACCCCGAACTCATCGGATCCTGCGGCACAGGATAGTTCCCGTTCTCATCCCGGTACTGCTGAATGATCGACGAAATCGCCGCCATCCGGTTCTGGGTCTGCTTCTCCTTGCTCTTGCGGATCGCATACTGAAACCCCGCAAACCCCATCGCCCCAAGCAAGGCCATGATCGCAATCACGGTCATGACCTCAATGAGCGTAAAGCCCGCACGTCGATTGGTGGCAGCAGTTGTTTTCATCAGTTTTCGGAATGGGATCGGATAGGACTCCGCGGCGCAATCCGCCGACTCAGCCCTGGAACTTCGTGATGACCGTAATGAGCGGCTGGAAGAGCGCCAGCACGATGACCGCAACAATCACAGCCAGCACCACAATCATGATCGGCTCAAGCAGCGAAGTCAGCGCACTCACCGAGTTGTCCACTTCATCATCATACACATCCGCAATCTTCAGAAGCATCTCCGGCAACTGCCCGGTCTCCTCACCCACCTCAACCATCGAAATCACCATCGCCGGAAAGATCTTGCTCGAATCCAGCGGAGCCACCATCGATTCCCCTTCCTTGACCGCATCGTGCACCTTCATGATGGCTTCCGCCACCACCGTGTTGCCCGCCGTGTCCCGCGTGATGTTAAGCGCCTGCAGAATCGGAACCCCGGACGTCACCAGCGTTCCCAGCGTACGCGAAAACCGGGCAATCGAACTCTTCAGCAGCACCGGGCCAAACAGCGGCAGCTTGAGCGCGAGACGATCAAGCGTGCGCCGTCCGTTCTTCGTGGTCCCGAACGCCTTGAAGCCCATCACCATCAGCGCAATCGCTCCAAAGACGATGTACCAGTTCGCCTTCATGAAGTCACTGGCTCCAATGACCGCACGCGTCAGCGCCGGCATCTGACTCGCCCCACCCTGCACCATGTTCTCGAAAATTTCCGTGAACTTCGGCACAATGTAGGTGAGCAGGAAGACCACGATCCCCATCGCGATGAAAATCACGATCACTGGATACACCATCGCCGAGACAATCTTGTTCTTCAGCTTCTGGGCCTTCTCCTGGTATTCAGCGAGACGGTTGAGCACCAGTTCCAGCACCCCGCCAAGCTCGCCCGCCTTCACCATGTTCACATAGAGCTTGTTGAAGACCTTCGGGTGCTGCGAAAGACTCTCGGAAAAGGTCGAACCCGTCTGCACGGAATCCGCCAGCGACACCACCGTATGCTTCAGCACCGGATTCGGTTCCTGATTCGCCAGCACGTTGAGCCCGCGCAGCAGCGGAAGACCGGAGTCAATCAGCGTGGCCAGCTGTCTCGTCCAGATCATGAGCGCCTTGCTCTTCACCTTTCCGGTCGCCTTCTTGGGAGCCTTGCCCTTGGCCACCGCCGACGCCTTCTTCGTCTTCTTAACCGCCTGCGTCAGCTGTCCTTCCGGAGCCACCTGCGTGGGAAACAACCCGCTGCCGCGGAGCTTGTTGATGGCATCGTCCTTGCTGCCGGCTTCAATGGCTCCCGCGGTTTCCTCACCTCGGGCGTTGACAGCGATGTATTCAAATTTGGCCATGGGTCTGGGGGGCGTGAAAAGTGGAAATCAGGCGGACAGGGAATGGGAAAACGGAACGCAGCGGACCCCGTCCCCAGCCCGGGGAAGGAACTCCGCATGGGATGGCTGACCAGTCAGTTGCATCGGAAATCAGAATCGCAGTTCTTCGTCATTCGACTCGGCTCCGGGGTCAAGTGTACTTGAGGACTTCCTCGATGGTGGTGTTGCCCTCGTAGATGTTGCGCAGACCGTCATCCCGCAGCGTCACCATCCCCAGTTCGATCGCTTTCTGCTTGAGAACCACCGTGGGTGCCCGCTCGCAGATGAGATCCCGCAGCGCATCATTCATGTCGAGCAGTTCGTAAAGACCCCGGCGGCCCCGGTAGCCCGAACTGTTGCAGTCCTCGCAGCCACGGCCCGTGTAGAAGTGCTTGTCACCGATCTCATGTGGACTGAGACCCAGCTGGTTCAGAATCGACTCACTCGGCTCGTACGGCACCCGGCAGCTCTTGCAGATCGTCCGCAGAAGCCGCTGTGCCAGCACCGCCTCCATGGTCGCCGCCACAAGAAATGGCTCGCAGCCCATGTCCACCAGACGCGTCACGGCTCCCGGCGCGTCATTCGTGTGCAGCGTCGAAAGCACAAGGTGCCCCGTCAGCGAGGCCTGAATCGCAATGGTCGCCGTCTCCTTGTCCCGCATCTCACCAACCATGATGCGGTCCGGGTCCTGCCGCAGAAATGCCCGCAGCACCTTCGCAAAGGTCACCCCCACCGCTTCATTCACCGGAACCTGGATGATTCCCTCGATGTCGTACTCGACCGGATCCTCACAGGTCAGCAGCTTGCAGTCGACCGTATTCACCTTCCGCAGCGCCGCGTAGAGCGTCGTCGTCTTGCCCGCACCCGTCGGCCCTGTCACAATGAAAATCCCGTTCGGCTTCTGCACCGTGTCCAGAATGTAATCGTACAGGACCGGCGGCAGCGCCAGATTCTCGAGATCCAGATTGATGCTCGAACGGTCCAGCACCCGCAGCACCACCGATTCCCCGTGAATCGTCGGCAGCGTGCTCACCCGCATGTCCACCTGCTTGCCACCCACAATCTTCATGATGCGGCCGTCCTGCGGAATCCGCCGCTCGGCAATGTTCAGGTTCGCCATGACCTTGATCCGCGACGTAATGATCGGACCAAGGTGCGGCGGCGGCGGCGCCATTTCCACCAGACCACCGTCCACCCGGTAGCGGATCTTGAAGTCGTTTTCGAAGGGCTCGAAGTGAATGTCCGACGCCTTCTGCTTGACCGCCTGGAAGAGCACAAGGTCAACATAGCGCACAATGGGAGCCGCGTTGGCTTCGGTCTCCATGCCGCCCGGCTTGCCCATGTCGCCCAGCTGCAGCCCCGTCAGGATGTCCTCCATCCCCTCATTCTCAGCCGCGTAACTCGTGTTGATGAGATCCTCGATGCGGTCAGTGTCCGCCACCACCACCACAATCGGCTTATCGAGCGCAAACCGCAGATCCTCCACCGTCTGCGGATTCAGCGGATCAAGCAGCGCCACGTGCAGCCCCTGCTCATCGTAATTCACCGGAAGCGCCCCGTGCATCTTCGCAAGGTTCGCCGGAACCAGGTCCAGCAGCGCCCGCGGAGGCTCATACCGCCGCAGATCCGCATACTCAGCTCCCAGTTCCTCCGCAATCACCTCGTAAACCTGATCCTCCGACTGCACATAACCGTAGTCGTTCAGCAGCCGTTTCACATCCTTCCCGGTGGTGCCGATCTCATCAAGGATCTCGCCCACCTGACTCTCGCTCATCACGCCGCGGCCTTGGAAAATATCCAGAACGTATTGCGCTGTCATATCTCGGAAACTGTTGAAAATGAATGTTAGGGTGTCACACAGGCCGCCGCATCAGTCGGAGTCGCCCATGGTGGTTTCAATGACTTCATCGGCCGTGGTCATGCCCGCCAGAACCTTGCGGACGCCGTCTTCCCGCAGGGTGCGCATGCCGAGTTCGCGGGCCCGCTTGCGGAGCTGCGGGGTGCTCAGTCCTTCGTTGATCATGCCGCGCACCTCGTCGTCCACCTTGAAGATTTCCAGAATGCACATCCGGCCGCGGAATCCCTTGCCTTTGCACTTCGAACAACCGGTTGGGCCCATGATTTTCGCATCCGCCGCCCGCGAAGCATCCAGACCGAGCGCGCGCATCTGCTTTTCATTGAGTTCCGCCGGAGCCTTGCAGTCAGCACACAGCTTCCGGACCAGCCGCTGCGCCATCATGGCCCGCACCGCGGAAGCAATGAGGAACGGCTTGACCCCCATGTTGACCATCCGGGCAACCGCCCCCGGCGCGTCATTCGTGTGCAGCGTCGAGAAGACAAGGTGACCCGTCAGCGAAGCGTTGATGGCAATGTTGGCCGTCTCCGCATCCCGGATCTCCCCGATCATGATGATGTTGGGAGCCTGACGCAGCATGGACCGCAGGGCTGCTCCGAAACTCATCCCGATGTCTTCTTTCACCGGCACCTGATTGATCCCTCCCAGCTGGTACTCGACCGGATCCTCGACTGTGATGATCTTCCGGTCAGGCCGGTTGATCGTGTTCAGACACGCATAAAGCGTCGTCGTCTTCCCCGATCCCGTCGGCCCCGTGATCAGAATAATGCCGTCCGGCAGGCCCAGCAGCTCCGTGAAGGTCGCGTGGTCATCACTGAAGAATCCAAGGTCGCTCAAACCAAGCAGCAGACTGCTCTTGTCGAGAATACGCATGACAACGCTCTCGCCATGGTTCGTCGGCACGGTGGAAACCCGCAGGTCAATGTCCTTGGCTCCCACCCGGGCCTGAATCCGTCCGTCCTGCGGCACCCGGCGCTCGTCGATGCTCATCGACCCGGTCATGATCTTGAGACGCGCCATGATCGGTGCGTGCAGATGCTTGGGGTGACTCGCCACTTCCTGCAGCACGCCATCGATGCGGTACCGGATGCGCAGTCGCTTCTCGAGCGGCTCCACGTGAATGTCACTCGCGCGGCTGTTGACGGCCTCGGCCAGCAGATCCGCCACCAGTTTGATGATGGGAGCATCCGCTTCGGTCGCCGGTGCCGTCGCATCCGAGCCAGCAAAACTCAGATCGCCCCCCGCTTCCTTGCGGTACCCGAAGAATTCCGTGAGGAACTGCGTGATCTGCGACCGCGGCGCACAATAGAAGTCGAGCGGGAAGCTGACAAGGTGCGGCAGGCTGTCCATCGCCTGAAAATCAAGGGGATCCGCCACTGCCACCGAAAGCCGGCCGTCTTCCACCCCCACCGGAATGACGTGGTACTTCACCGCCGTCTCGGAAGGCATCAGCTCAAGGGTGGCCGCATCCGGCACAAACCCGGAAAGGTCGACATATTCCATGCCGGAATTCATCGCCATGGTCTGCGCCAGCAGTTCCTCGGACACCTTGCCGGTCTCCATCAGATACTCAAGGGCCGTGCGTTTGCCCTTATGAATAACGGCTTCCTGGACGTCGTGAGGGTCCACGTTGCCTGATTCCTGAAGCAGTTCGAGAAGGTAGTCGTCGTTCGAGTACACAGTTTTTTCTCCTTATGGCATCGGTGTTTGCCTGATAGCCGCGTAAGGCGCAAGTCTTGAGTGAAAAAAGTTCCGACCCACCCGGCCCGGAATTCGTATCTGCAGGCTCATTGGGCCCGGGTTAAAATCGACCCTCGGCACTCCCGCTTTCCTCCCGCCCCATGATTTCGAGGCAGCGGCGCACGTACTCGGCAGGCGCAGGCGACTGCAGGATCCCGCTCACAATGACCACCCGGCGCGCCCCGGCCGCCAGGACCGCAGGCAGATTCTCCTCCTTGATGCCCCCTATGCAGAAAACCGGCACAGGGGACTCGGCATGGACGGTCCGGATGTCCTCGGTGCCGATGGGACGGTAGTCGGGCTTGGTGGGTGTCGCAAACAGTGGACCGAAGCCGAGGTAGTCGGCTCCCTCGGCCCATGCAGCCCGTGCCTGGGCCACACTGTGGGTGGATTTACCGACAAGCACTCCCGGTCCGGCCAGCGCCCGCGCCTCGGCCACCGTCAGATCGTCCTGCCCCACATGCACGGCTTCCACCCCCACACGGCCCGCAGCCCCGGGAAAATCATTGATCACAAAGGGAACCCCGGCAGCCCGGGTGACCGGATGCAACCGCCTCGCCATTTCCTCCACGTCCCGCTCGGACCATTCCTTCGCCCGCAGCTGCACCACGGCAACCCCTCCCGCCAGCATCGCCGCAAGCATCGCAGGCATCCTCCCGGCCTCGCAGTAGCCAGCATCAAGAATTCCATACAGTCGGCAGTCGGCAAACAGGGACATCACGCCCCGCCCTAGCCAGTCCCGCACCACCCCACAAGGGCAATCCGAAAACCAACCCGCCTCTCCGCCCCTCCCCACGCCCGCAGTTTCCCTCACATCTTTCTTTTCTTCATGGAAAATCACGTTAGGCAGCTGAGCCTCATCACCCTGCCTTCATGTTCATCCCCGCTTCCATCCGCTGGTCCAACTCCCTCATGGCCTCGCTGGCCCTGCTTTTTATCCGTCCCGACTGCCGCGCCGGGACCGGTACCGCGGCCCCGGAATCAATCGCGCCAGAGGCAGCCTCCGCCGCCCGGGATACCGCCACCCCGCCCGTCAGCGTCACCGCCAGCTTCTCGGTCGCCAGCCAGTACCTCGCCTTCGGATCTGGCATCCAGCTTTCATCCCATCCCGTCATGCAGGGCGGACTCTTCTTCTCTCACCTCAGTGGTGCCTACGTCTCTCTCTGGGGATCGGCGGGATTCGACGGCGACTACGGCCGCCGTGATGGACAACTCGACTTCGGTGATGAACTCGACCTCGGCATCGGCTGGGCGGGCTCCATCCGCGGCCTCTCGGTCAACCTCAGCACCACCTACTTCAACGAACCGCTCCCGGATGTCCTCGGAGCCTTCGACATCATCTACACCCACCTCCGCATCGGCAAAACATGGGGCCATAAGCTGACGCTCACCGGCGTCTGGCAGAACTACTCGCCACTCCACGGTTCCCCCTATGGCGGCGGCAACCTCATCGGCGTCGAACTCTCCCGGCCCTTCCAGCTCAGCAGATCCCTGACCCTCCCGGTCATGGCCGGCATCGTGCACGACGACGGCGGCATCGACGCCGGAAAAGGCATCCTCCTGCGCGGTTCCGCCGTCCTTTCATGGAAGGTCTCGAAGGCCCTCACGGTCGAATCCGGCTACCGCTACTACATCCCCACCATGAGCGATTTCCGCAGCACCGACGGCGTCTGGTGGACAGGCATGAGCTGGAATTTCTGACCAGCTGACTCAGCCGCACCCGCAGCCACCCGCGCCACAGCCCCCGCGCCGCGCCGCCAGCTTCTTCTCAATCGCCAGCGACGCCGGCGTGATCGAAAGCCCGCCCAGCGCCGTGCAGCGCAGCTCGCGCGGCATCTGACCCGACACCCGCCGCGCCGTCTCAATCACTTCGTCCAGCGGAATGAGCGGATCAAATCCGGCCAGCGCCATGTTCGCACAGGACAGGGCATTGGCCGCCGCCATGACATTCTTGCCAAGGCAGGGTGCCTCGACCCGGTTCGCAATCGGATCGCAGATCAGCCCGATCATGCTCTGCATGGCCATCGAAGCTGCCGCCACGGACTGTGCGAGCGTGCCCCCCGCCAGCGTGACCAGGGCTGCCGCCGCCATGGCCGACGCGGACCCGCCCTCGGCCTGACACCCCCCCACTTCCGCCGCAAAGGTCCACGCGGTCGCAATGAAGACTCCGATGAGACCGGCCGCCAGAATCGCCCGCGCCATCGCTTCCTCGTCCATGCCGCGTTCCTCCGCCATCGCCAGCACCGCCCCAGGCAGCGCTGCACAGGCCCCGGCCGTCGGCATTGCCACAATCACCCCCATGCTGCTCTTCACTTCCATGAGCGCCGTCACATACAGAATCACCCGGTTGAGCGCACCCGCCTCCAGAAGTCCTCCCCGTTCCATGGCCTGCGCAAATCCCGGGGACTGCGACCCCAGGACACGATCGCCGTACTCCGTGCCCGCCAGCCCGGCAGCCACGGACCGCCGCAGTATCCTCACTATGCCCAGCATCATGTCCATCACCTCGGCCTCGCTCAGACCCCCGCGGGCCATTTCATAGTCCACCGCCAGCCGCCACAGCGGCACCCCTTTCCCGCCATCCCGCGCCAGCATCTCCGCACAACTCCGGAATGGCACCTCCACCCCGCGCCGCGAACGCACCGGCAGCACCGGTGCCAGCATCCGCACCCGGCTCACCATGCCCGCTTCCTCCAGCGCACGCAGCACCTCGCCCGGCACAAATTCCTGCGCCCGTACCTGCACCAGCTGCTTCCCGCCAGCTTCATGCACGACCACCTCATCCACGACTCCACCCGCCAGCACGCGGTCCCGCACCGCTTCCCCGTGCCCGTCACTCCACAGCAGGGTCTCATGATACCCCCCGCACAGGGAAACCGGAAATTCATCAATCCGGATCACTTCCATCATCCCTCCCCCCGTCGAAATCGCCCGCAGCCGGAATTCCCCCTCCCCAGTCCTCAGCGTCAGACGGTACGTGTTGGGATGAGGATCCCCGGCATCGATCGTCTCAATGCTCACCTTCACCCCATTCCGCTGAATCACCTCAAGCGAACCCGGCAGCCGTTCGTCCGCCGCCTCCCAGCCCATCAGGCCTCCGAATAATCCCATGTCGGATCCCTGCGAATCATGTGTCGTCGGCAGCGACCCGCCCCGGTCGAATTCCACCAGCACCGACTCCAGTTCGCCCCCAGCCAGTTCCCGCGCCAACCGCCCAATCCGCAGCGCGGCCGCACAGTGCGAACTCGATGGCCCGCGCATCACCGGACCAATCACATCATTGAAGAGACTGACAACCATCCGCCCATCCTGCCCCAGCCCGCCGCTTCCCGCAAGCACGCCTCACCCCCGCAGAAAGCCCCTGATCCCACCGCACCATGGCAGCAGAATCAGGGGCACAACTCTTTGCGGAAGATTCCGCGGCACAGCAGCCTCAGGCCAGCTTCCACGGTCCGCGGTACTCGCGTCCCATCAGCTTGGTCGCTTCTTCATCCCCGACGATCTCTTCCTTCACCGGATCCCACTTGATGCGGCGGCCCACCATCATGGAAATCAGGGCCAGATGCCCCGGAATGGCACTGCGGTGCGCCGTCGTCACCGGTGTCAGGGTCTCTCCACGGCTGCGCACGCAGTCAATGAAGTTCCCCTGATGCCCCGTCGGGCTCTTCATCAACTGCACCTTGCGCAGATCATCGGCCAGTTCCTGATGGATCGTCTTCTCGGCAATCTGATCACCCCGGCGCTCCTTGATGATCTTCTTGTAGGCAGGATTCGAACAATCGAAGAATCCACGGTCGACCTGCACCCAGCCCTCTTCGCCAATCCACCGGGTCCCTCCACGGATGTCGCCATGCCCACCGGCAATGATCATCTTCACCCCGTCATGATAGGTCGCCTCGGCACGATACTTGGTCGCCGTATTCCACATGGCATCCTTGGCAGGAAATTCTCCCTGACCCTCGATCTCCACCGGACCACCGCCCTTGTCGCAGTCCATGCCCCAGTGCGCGATGTCACAGTGATGCCCGATCCAGTCAAGCAGCTGGCCCCCGCCGGTATTGTAGTTCCAGCGCCAGTTCTTATGCACCCGGCCTTCAATGTAGTCTTCCATCCGGGACGGCCCAATCCACATTTCCCAGTCGAGTTCAGCCGGCGGCGGCGTCGGCTGATTCTTGCTCCCCGTTCCCGCAAAATCAGCATGACCCGACGGCAGACCCACATGCACTTCCTTCAGCTTCCCGATAAGCCCGTTGCGCACAATCTCGGCTCCCACCCGGAAGTTGTCGTTGCTCCGCTGCCACGAACCGGTCTGCCAGACCCGCTTGTTGTCGAGCACAGCCTTCACAATGGCCTGCTGCTCCCGGATGGTGCGCGCCAGCGGCTTTTCCCCGTAAATGTCCTTCCCGTTCTTCGCGGCCTCGATCGCAATGAGCGCATGCCAATGGTCCGGCACCGCCAGCATCACGGTATCAATGTCCTTGCGGGCCATCATCTCGCGGTAATCCCGCAGGGCCGCACAATCCTTGTTCCCATTCTTGGAATTGATCGCATTGACGGCCTGCTCGAGGTGACGCTTATCGAGATCACAGGCCGCAATCACCTGACAACCAGGCACATTCATGAAGGCTCCCGTATTGCCCGGTCCCTGCATCCCCCAGCCCACCACACCCATGGTGATCCGGTTGGAAGGGGCATCCGCCCCCAGCACAGTCGATGGAATGATGGTCGGAAACGCAAGGGTACTGCTGGCCTTGAGAAACTGTCGGCGGCTCGTTTTCATGAGATTGAATTCGGAAGGATGATGGTTCGGGGTTCGGGCGGGAATACGACTCTGCACGAGAATACCCCGGCACCGGAAGCCAAAAACGCAGCCCGTCGCCCGCATCTTGCGCCAAAGCAGCCTGATTTCCCCCGCTCACCGCGGCGGCATGCCCCGGAACAGTTCCCACCGCCCCCCCCCCACCCCGCGGAAGGCCTGCGCACAGCGCTCCTCCGCATCCCGCCCATCCCCCACATCACGGATCAGCACCCGGCTGATGCGCGCCGGAAATTCCCGCGCCAGCTCCGCATAGATCTCCGGATCCCGGTCGCCAGTGTCCCCCACCAGCAGAAACGGCCGCCTCCGCCACCGACCGAACAATGGCCGGATCGCTTCGAGCTTGTGTCGGTGATTCCCCCGGAACAGGGCCGCCAGCGTCGACGGACTCTTCAGCCGGATATGCCGCATGTGCCACGAACCTCCTGGAAATCCCTCGGCCTCCACAAAGGCCTCCAGCGGCTGATACAGCTGCCACGGACTGCTCGTCACATAGAAAAACCTCGCCCCGTCCCCCTCCGCCCATTCCCGGTAGCGCCCCACCATCCCCTCCACGGCCCGGAACGGACGGCAGAATGTGTTCCACTTCAGCTCAGCACGGTCCGTCACCCCCGTCACCTTGATGGTATCATCAATGTCGGACACCACACAGGGCGCATCCTCGTCAGCCACCAGATGCACGGCCCCCTCGAAATACCGCCCATCCTCGTGCGCTGCCGCCGTCCGTACCCGCAGTACCCCAGCACCAGTATCCACCGCATCCACCGGAACCGGAATCACCGACCGGAAATGACCGTTCGGTCCGGACGCGGGCAGCACCATGCTCTGCCCCGCCACTTCCACCGCGAGTGTCTTGCCGCGTTCATGATCACGCAGAAACAATCCCAGCCGCTCCCGGAAAACTGCAGACTCGGTCTCGCTCAGCATGCCCTCGTCAATCCCCAGTGCCCTCCGCAGCACGGCCGCATACAGCCGGTTGTACTCGGGTTCATACACCACCCCGCGCACCTCGGCTTCCCACTCCCCATCATGGCCAGGCCACGCAGCCGAACCATGGAAGGTCACACGTTCGTCGGATTGTAGGGTCGAAGGCATTGATCAGAAGGCGACCACTGACTGAAACCACCCCGCGGTTCCGCGCAACCATCACTCGAGAGCCGCCCGCCCATCCCACGGCCACCGGTACGCCCACCCCACTTAATTGCTGGCATCACCCCGCGCCCTGGATAAAACGAACCACTCACTTTCCTCCCCATCATCCACGCCACCCCCCAACACACCATGCCCAAAGTCACCACCAACGGAATCGAGATGCACTACGAAGAACGCGGCTCGGGCGAGCCCGTCATCTGCATCATGGGAATCACAGCCCCCGGAGCCGTCTGGGAAGCCCACGCCGCCGTCTGGGAACAGCACTTCCGCTGCATCCTCGGCGATAACCGCGGCGTCGGCCAGTCGGACAAACCCCTCGGACCATACTCCAGCGCCATGATGGCCGACGACTACGCAGGCCTCATGGACGCCCTCGGCATCGAAAAGGCCCACATCGTAGGCTGCTCCATGGGCGGCATCATCGCCCAGCAACTTGCCCTCCGCCACCCCCAGAAGGTGAAGAGCGCTGTCCTCATGTGCACATGGGCCCGGCTCGACAGCTACGGAAAATCCATCTTCGAACACCTCAAGGCCATCAAGGCACACCTCCGCCCGGAGGACATGATGCGCTACGTCCAGCTCCTCATCTTCACCAAACCATTCTGGGATAACGAGGAAGCCGCCAAGGGCCTCGCCCAGGGCCTGCTCGACGCAGCTGGCAACCCCGCGCCCCAGCCGCTCCACGCCCTCGAAGCCCAGGCCGCCGCCTGCATCAGCCACAACGTCCTCGCAGACCTCGGCCGCATCAAGGCTCCCTGCCTCGTCATCGGCGGCCAGAACGATATCTTCACACCACGCTGGATGTCGGAAGAACTCGCCGCCTCGATCCCCAACGCGGAACTCCATCTGTTCCCGGACGCCGGACACGCGTTCCACTGGGAATGCCTCGACGGCTTCAACGAACGCAGTACCGCCTTCCTCCGGAAACACAGCGGTTCCTAAGTCCACACGGCTTCCGCCCAGACCCGGGGCCTCCACCGCCCCGCCGCACCCACGCGCCGGAACCAAGCCACCGCCGCCCTCTCTCACCATGCCCAGATCCCTCGCCCTCGCCGCCACCATCGCACTCGTCGCCTCCGCCACAGCGTCGCCCGCACGCTTCGCCGACACCGTCAGCGAATTCCGCGCAGACGAACGCAGCGTCGGCGATTCGTTCGACCTCCCATGGTCGGACGCATCGTTCGCTCGCCGCGCCACCCTCGTGGCCACATGGGAAAAACGCCTCGCCGCAACTCCATGGGATCCGCTCTCCCAGGAGGAACGCATCGACTGGATCCTCCTCGGCAACTACCTGAAGGGCGAAACCGCCGACCTCGCCCTCGCCAGAAAGCGCCTCGCCGAAATGGCTCCCCTGCTCCCCTTCCACGAGAGCATCCAGCAGCTCACCAGCGCACGGCTCAGCCGCACGGGCTCGGACCCCGCCACCTCCGCAGCTACCCTCGCCACCATTCCCACCCCCCTCCGCATTTGGAAGGAACAGACGGAAGCACGCCGCAAGGAGGCCGCCGCCAGCAAAGCCCCTCCCCCCATCAACCCCTCCACCGCCCTGCGCGCCGCCGCCGCCACCGACGCCATCCGCCAGTCGCTCGAAGCATGGTTCCGCTTCCATGACGGCTACCAGCCGGACTTCTCATGGTGGACCCGCCAGCCCTACGCCAAAGCCCGCGAAGCGCTCGAACAGCACGCCAAATACCTCCGCGAAGAACTCGCCGCCCAGAAAGGCCAGCCGGACGACCCGCTCGTCGGCGACCCCATCGGCCCGGAAGCCCTCGCCGCCGGCATCGCCCGCGAACTGATCCCCTACTCCGCCAGCGAACTCATCGCCATCGCAGACCGCGAATTCGCATGGTGCGAGGACCAGCTGCGCCGCGCCGCCGAAGCCATGCGCTGCACCACCAAGGATGCCCTCGAAACCGTCAAACGCGCCCACGTCCCTCCCGGCGGTCAGGCCGACCTCGCCGCCGCCGAAGCCGCCCGCGCCATCGCTTTCCTCCGCAAACACGACCTCGTTACCATCCCCCCGCTCTGCGAGGAAATCTGGCGGCTCGAAATGATTCCCCCGGACGCCCAGAAAACCCTGCCGTACGCCGTATACGGCCAACCCGCCATGCGCGTGGCCTACCCCACGGATGCCATGGCGCACGAGGATAAACTCGCCGCCATGCGCGGGAACAACCGCCACTTCCTCCGCATCGTCACCCCGCACGAACTCATCCCGGGCCACCATCTCCAGCGCTTCGCCGCCGACCGCTCCCGCACATGGCGCTCGCTCTTCAGTACCCCTTTCTTCGTCGAAGGCTGGGCCCTCCACTGGGAAATGCTCTTCTGGGACCTCGACTACGCCGATTCCCCGGAAGATAAAGTCGGCATGCTCTTCTGGCGCATGCACCGCTGCGCCCGCATCATCGTATCCCTCCGCTTCCACCTCGGCTCCATGTCCCCCGCAGAAATGATCGACTTCCTCGTCCAGCGCGTCGGACACGAAACCGCAGGAGCCACCAGCGAGGTGCGGCGCTACATCGGCGGTGCCTACGGCCCCCTCTACCAGGCAGCCTACATGCTCGGCGGTCTCCAGCTCCGCGCCCTGCACCGCGAACTCACCGCCGGCGGCCGCATGTCCCAGCGCGCCTTCCACGATGCCGTCCTCGCAGAAAATGCCATCCCCATCGCCCTCGTGCGCGCCTCGCTCACCAGCGAACCTCTCACCAGAACATGGCAACCCTCATGGAAATTCGCCGAATAGCCCCTCCCCACGGCATCCCATGAACAACCCGCCAGACGACACCCCGCCACGCCCACCGCGCCGCCCGCGCTACGCCGGCAGGTACCCACGGCGCCCCAGCCACGCTCGACCGCGTCGCCGCCTCAGGCAAAACTCCCGCTGGCACCCACCGCCCCATCATGACCGCCGAGGTCCTCGCCGCCCTCGCCATCGGACAAGGCGACACCGTGGCCGACGCCACCCTCGGCTTCGGCGGCCACACCAGGGAATTCCTCGCCGCCGGAGCCACCGTCCACGCCTTCGATGTCGATCCCCTCGAAGGCCCACGCACCATCTCCCGGCTGCGCGCAGCGGGTCACCCGGAGGACCGGCTCATCTTCCATCAGGGCAATTTCGCCGGCATGGCCCGCACCCTCGCCGCAGCCGGCCTCACGGACGGAGCCGACGCCGTCTTCGCCGACCTCGGCCTCTCCTCCATGCAGATCGATAATCCGCAACGCGGCTTCACATGGAAGGATGACGGGCCCCTCGACATGCGGCTCAATCCCGCACACGGCATCCCCGCCAGCCGCTTCCTCGCTTCCTCCACCCCGGAAAAACTCGCCCGCATCCTCTCCGAAAATGCCGACGAACCCATGGCCGATACCCTCGCCGCCGCCCTCGCCGGAAAATCCTTTCCCTCGACCACCGCACTCGCCTCCGCCATCCGCGCCCTCGCCACCCCAGCCCTCCGGCTCCGCCCCGCTGCCGACGAAGAAATCCAACGCACCATCCGCCGCGTCTTCCAGGCCATCCGCATAGAAGTGAATGGCGAATTCAGCGCCCTCGACGCCCTCCTGCGCTCACTTCCCGCCTGCCTCCGCCCCGGAGGACGCGCAGCCTTCCTCTCGTTCCACTCAGGCGAAGACCGACGCGTCAAACACACCTTCACCCAGCTCGCCGCCTCCGGCCAGTTCTCCCTCCCGCCCGACGATCAGCCACTTCGCGCCTCCCCCGCCGAACAACGCGCCAACCCCCGCAGCTCCAGCGCCCGACTCCGCTGGATCACCCGCCTCCCCTGACCGGCCATCGCCCCGGCTTTGCGCTCGCCCCTCCCGCATTCCACGCCCATAGTCCCATCCATGCGACCCTCCCTCGCCGCCCTGCTCTGCGCGCTCGCCCTCTCGCTTTTCTCCGGATGCTCAGGCGAATCCCTCGACGCCGCCAGTGCCGCACAACGGAAAATCCTCCTCGTCAATAACAAGGACGACCCCCGCTGGCTCGACCTCCACCGCACCAACAGCGTCGTCGAAAACAACATCATGCTCGCCATCCACGAAGGCCTCGTCGTGGAAGGCAAGGACAACGAACGCTTCCCAGACCCCGGCATCGCTGAACGCTGGGAATCCAATTCCGAAAAATCCGTCTGGACGTTCCACCTCCGCCAGAATGCCCGCTGGTCGGACGGCACCCCCATAACCCCGGACGACTTCATCTGGTCGTGGCAACGCCTCCTCAATCCCAAGCTGGCCGCCGAATACTCAGGCATGCTCTTCCTCCTCAGAAATGGCCGCGAGGTCTTCGAAGGCAAAGTCCCGCCAGACCAGCTCGGCGTCCGCAAACCCTCGGACCATTCCCTCGAACTCACCCTCACCGGCCCCACCCCACACTTCCTCCAGATTCTCTGCCACTCGATCTGGTGCCCGCTCGCCCGACACTGCCTCGAGAAATACGGCGACCCCCTCAGCGCCCTCAACCCATGGACCGATGACGACAAAATGGTCACCAGCGGCCCCTTCCGGATGAAGAAGTACCTCTTCCGCAGATACCTCGAAGTCGAAAAGAATCCCCATTACTGGGACGCCGCCACGGTCCAGCTCGCCGGCATCCGCTTCTACCCCATCACCTCGGAACAAACCGAGGACCGCCTCTTCCGCCGCGGCCAACTCCACATCTCCTACAACGTCCCCCTCGACAAAGCCCCCGCCTACCTCCGCAACCACCGCGACATCACCGTCAATGACGCCAACCTCGCCGTCCGCTTCTACCGCATCAATGTGAAACGGAAACCCTTCGACGATGTCCGCGTCCGCCGCGCCCTCGGCCTCGCCATCGACCGCCAGTCACTCGTCGATAACGTCCTCCGCGAAAACCAGCGCCCCGCCCACGGCGTCGTCCCCCCCATGGACGGCTACGACGAAGTCAAAGGCTTCTCCTTCAATGTCGCCGAAGCCCAGCGCCTCCTCGCCGAAGCAGGCTTCCCCGGCGGAAATGGCTGGCCCACCCACATCAAACTCCACATCGCCGACTCGGAACGCGCCATCCAGGTCGCCGAAGCCATGCAGGCCATGTGGCAGAAACACCTCGGCATCCGCATCCCCATCCGCATGGAGGATTACAATTCCTACCTCTCCTCCCAGCAGCACATGGATTACGATATCTCGGACGCCGGATGGAACGCCGATTACTACGACCCCGCCACCTTCATCGACATGTGGATCACCGACGGAGGCAACAACCGCACCGGCTGGGGCAACCCGGCCTTCGACCAGCTCCTCAACGACGCCGGCCAATGCACCGACGCCTCGGAACGCCTCGCCACCCTCCGCAAAGCCGAAGAACTCCTCCTCTCGGAAGCCCCCGTCCTCCCCTACTACTACTACACCCGTACCCGCATGATCCACCCAGCCGTGGTCGGCTGGCAGAAACGTCTCCTCGACGACCGCATGTGGAAATACTTCGACCTCCGCTCCCCGCCGCCACCCAGCAGCATGGACAGCGAAATCCTCCGGAACTGACCGGAAAATCCTCAGCGCCCGCAGCGCGCCAGCCCGCCGCGCACCCCGGATTACCCAATCGGGGCAGTTATGAGTTTGCCTCGCATCGGCCACCCCGCTACCCCTCATGGCCCTGCTCCCGTATGCCCGGCAAATCATCTCTGCTGCTGGAACTCTACCGGAAGCATGAAGGAGAAATCTCCCTCCCCATGTCCCACTTCTTCGCAGGCTACCTCAAGGACATCTACCGCCTCCTCCATGGCGACCTCGCCATGGTCATCATCCTCGCGGAAATCGCCCACCACAACCCCGACGCCCACTTCAATCAGGGCCGCTCCACCTCTCCCGGCTCCATCGATCAACTCGCCGGCACAGCCGAATTCAAACGCAGCCTCAATCCCTGCAACGCGCACTCTCCCGCCGGCTCCACCGGGCTTCCACGCGAAACCGTACGCCGCAAGATCCTTCACATGGAGAAACTCGGATGGCTGGAACGCTGCGGCCGCCGCGATGTCCGCATCACCCCGAAACTCGCGGAACACTTCTTCCCGGACTTCAATCTCAACCTCGTCAGGGGCCTCCTCGAAACGGCTCAGCGCATCAGCGCAATCCTCGCTTCTCCTCCGCCCCGCTGAATCCGCCCGGTTTCCCTCCACCCCCCATCACCTCAGACCACCACCATGAAACGCCTCCTTCTCGCCGCCTTCCTTACCTCCCTCGCCCCAGCCGCCCCAGCCGCCCCAGCCGCCCCAGCCGCCCCAGCGGCCCCACCGAATATTCTCGTCATCATGACCGACGACGTCGGCTACTGGAACGTCGGCATCTACAGCCATGGCATGATGGCCATACCCACCCCCAGCATCGACCGCATCGGCCGCGAAGGAATCCTCTTCACCGACCACTACTCCCACCCCACCTGCACCCCCGGACGCGCCGCCCTCATCACCGGCCAACTCCCCATCCGCACGGGCCTCACCACCGTCGGCATGCCCGGATCACCGGTGGGACTCGACCAGCGCGACCCCACCCTCGCAGAGGTCCTCAAACCCCTCGGCTACCGCTGCGGACAGTTCGGCAAAAATCACCTCGGCGACCGCAACGAACACCTCCCCACCGTCCACGGATTCGACGAATTCTACGGCAATCTCTACCACCTCAATACCGAGGAAGAACCGGAACTCGGCGACTGGCCCGCCGACGAAGACTTCAACCGCCGCTACCGCCCGCGCGGGGTGCTCGACTGCCGCGCCTCGGAAACGGACGATCCCACCGTCGATGCGCGCTTCGGTAAAGTAGGCCGCCAGACCATCCGCGATTCCGGCCCGCTCACCAGCAAGCGCATGGAAACCGTCGATGACGAATTCCTCGCCCGCGCCGAGAAGTTCATGGAGGACGCCACCACCAGCGGCAAACCCTTCTTCGTCTGGCACAAC
>CAZSDE010000002.1:28852-34373 GCA_964605435.1 uncultured Akkermansia sp. | reverse complement strand
CGCTCAGTGCATTGATTCCTCGCAGCGGGCAGTGCGGACGCTGGTGACTGGTGTGGCTGGTCGGCTGACTCCGGTGGTTTTTGATGAACTCATGAAGGTGGCCGGGGTGATGACGGAATCGATTCTGGCGCGGGGGGCTGATGATCCGCGGGGGCTGGTGGTTGTGGCAGAGCTGCTGGCGAGGGCTCCCCGGGTGACGGAGGGTGGTCCAGCCGTGAGGAAGGAGTTCATGAATCTGGCGAAGCTGGAGGCCAACCGCGTTCAGTTGCTGCTGCATGGCGGGCGCGGGGATCTGGCCGAGGCAGCGCTGCGGATGGCGCTGGAGAACGGTCGCAAGGCCATGGCGGAGCCTGATGCAGATGGCATGGCGGCCCGGGCGCTGGCACAGGTGCATCTGGCGGAGGCCATGCTGGCGCGGTCGCGCGGCGAGGCAGATCAGGAGGAAAGGGCGCTTATGGAAGCGAGCCGATTGATTGTCAGTGATTCCGAGGAAATCCTGCAGATCCTTACGATCCGTCTGCATGAGGATCTGATGCATGCCTGGGCGGCCCGGGCGAATCGGCTGGCAGAGGCTGGGCAGCCGGCCCTTGCGGCAGCGGCCACCGGGGAAGCGATCCGCTGCGGGATGACGATGACGGAGAGCCGGCCGGGTGACCGGAGGCTCAAGGCGTACTGGACGCAGCTGATGCTGCGGGCGGCGGAGCGGCATCGTTTGTCGGGCGACGAGGAATCTGCGTATCGGAGCGCCGAGGGTGCGCGCCAGCGGTTCCGGCAGCTGAGGAATTCCGGGGAAGACCGCTATGAACATCACAGCCTTGGCGCGTGCGAGGCCGGGGTCTTGCTGGCCGAGACAGGGTCTCCGCTGGACGGTAAGGCGTCGAACTGGCTGGAGATTGCCCGGCGGGATCTGGATGAGTTTGTGGTGGAATCCCGGGACCGCCTGCGGCCTGAGCATGCGGAACGGGTTTCCGCGCTCAGGGAGCGGCTGGCCCGTCTGACTCCGCAGGTTGGGAGCAGCCGGTGAGGTGGCTGTTCTGCCCGGGAGGAACGGGTGTGCAGGGTGGTGGCTATCTTTGGGCGATGGCAGTCGGTTCCTTGAGAGGTCTGCGGGCCAGCACGGCCGCGAAATGGCCTGTGAGCGTGGCGGTGGGCCAGCGAGCCAGCCGTTCGGATGCCAGCATCCAGCGCAGCAGGGTCCGGCCCGCCATGCTGTGCGGGCGGAACAGGCGGCAGAGATGCAGCAAGGCAATGCGGGGCACGTGCATGAGGTGGTCTCGGCGCACGGCTTCCAGTCCCTGTCGGACCAGCGCAGTTTCCAGTTCAGCGAGTGAATAGGTATGCCCTACGAAATAGGGAGCGAGGGAGCTGCGTCCGAGCAGCGATTTCGGAAGGTGGTTGCGCAGCGCGACGACTGGGTTCCGCGGATTATCGAGGGTCACCAGCAGAAATCCACCCGGCGCCAGTACGCGAGCCAGTTCAGCGAGGGACAGGTCGATGTCTCCGGCATGCTCAAAATGATCCAGCGTGGAGTTGGAGACGATCAGTTCCATGCTACCGTCCGGGAAGCTCAGCTGCCGCACATCGGCGACCGATGCCTGCAGCCGGGGATTGGCGGCGGTGGCCTTTGCGACCATCTCCGGGGCTACATCGATGCCATGCACGGTGTCGGTGTGTTCCATGAGCATCGGCACGAGGCCCTCGCCCATGGCTTCATCGAACAAATCCGTCTTGAGCGCGCTGCGGAAGTGACGGCCGCCGGTCCAGTCCCGGATCACGGCGGCATGGAGCAGGTCGCAGTAGCTGCGCCAGAGCGGCACATCGATGGCATGAGCCGATTGAGCGCCAACCTTGTCCCAGTAGCGGCCGTGTGCCTGTTTCATGGCCGTGAGCCCGCCGGGGAGACCTGCCCGGGTTGGGGTTGCCGGAGAATGTGCAGCGGCATCACCTTGGAGGCACCTGTCTCGTAGGGTTCGCGCCGCACCAGCCGCAGCGTGCCGGCATCGCGCCAGCTGTCGGCCATCACCTGACCACCGGGATAGCTTCGCAGAAGCTGCAGGAGCCGGGCGATGATTTTCTGTTCGTTGATCGGTCCCGCTGCCGGGCTGACCAGCAGGTTGACCCGTGTCAGCGACTGCACCTCCTCCTCCACCAGCTGGTAGTCGCCGAGCGTGCCGCCAAACTCCGTGGGAAGAACCTCCTCGAGCAGGCGCAGCAGTTCTGTTCCGACGAAGTTCATCCCTTCGCTGCAGAGCTTTTCGTAGCTGCGGATGTGGCTGATGTGTCGGTGGAATCCGAGTTCTCCCAGAGGGCAGCCGCAGGCACGGGTTTCGAGGGTCCCGTAGTCATCGCTTTCCACATTGAGCATCAGCTTCGGGCAGCTTGGCAGCAGCGTGGTGTAGACAAGCGCCGGCACGGTGGTGCTGCCGACAGCCACGTCGCGCTGGATGGCAGCGAGCTTGTCCTCGAGCAGGTGGACATCGTCGCGCTCAGCGGCCTCGGAGCAGGCGATCCCGATGGTACCGACTTCGGACATGGAGTAATGGCAGGCAGCCTGACAGCCTGACGCGGCGATGACTGCAGCCTTGGCTGCGGTGTAGGGTTCACCACCCATGCGGAAGAACGAACCACTGATATCCAACTGGGCCTGCTGGGCGGCGAGGCAGACCCGCACGGCGGCGCTGACGCTGCACTCCAGCAGGGCCGGCGTGCCGCTGCGGACCTTGTCGGCCAGCCACTGGGAAAGCACGGCGGCTTCGCTGACGGGAAGATGCCGGGGGCTCGGCAGATCGGAGCCGCAGAACAGTGTTAAGCGGGTCAGCAGGGCATGCTGCCAGTCCGTGAAGGAAGTCTGGCTGAACCACCGCTCGACCTGCTGGCCGAGCTTGGCGTAGCGCAGCAGAATCTTGAGCCCCGCCGAAGCAGCCGGCACGGGACGCCAGATGGCCAAAGGGCGCGTCTCTGTTCCGAAACTGCGCTGAAACTCGCGCAGGTAGGCTGCCTCGTGGGTGAGCAGGTCCAGATCGATGCGCAACCTCCGGCCGGCTCCCCGCGAACCGCCGCTGCTGGCGCTGTAGTGGCGGGTCAGCAACGGGTTGTCGAAATCCGCCGCAGTGGTCTCCAGAGCCAGCGAACCGCGCTGCACCGGACGTCTGCCCTTGAATTCGTTGAGCGTGACGAAGACGCCTGCGTCGTGCAGCCGCCCGAGGGCACCTTCCACCCCGGTTTGCAGCACGAGTCGTTCGAGCGTTCCGAATGGAACCGGGCCTGATGCTCCGGGCACAGGCTGAAGAGAGCGGCGGCCAATCCCTGGCGCACACCGTTGCAGAGCTGGAGGGCATGCCCGAAATCATCGGCTGGCTGCACGACCAGCACTGGTCCGAAGGTTTCCTCCTGGACGATCTCCGCGGAGGGATCCTCGCAAAGGATCACCGTGGCTGGATAGGTGTCAGGCTCGGCGGGCTGCTCACCCTGGAGAATCACGCCGCCGCTGCGTTCGACCATCGCCGCCACGTGCTGGTAATGGTCATGCGATATGAGCGGACCGACCGGCCTGAGCTGGGACTGCAGCAAGCGCAGGAATTCCGGCAGAACAGAGCGCAGGATGATGACGCGGCGGTTGGCTGTGCAGCGCTGGCCTGAAAAACCGAAAGCGCCCTCGGCGACGGCCGCGGCGGCAGCCGGCAGATCGGCGTCCTCGAGTATGATCGCGGCATTGTTTCCTCCCAGTTCCGCCTGCAGCGGAATGGCACGCTGGGCGCAGATCACGCGGGCGGCAAAACCAGCCTGCTCGGATCCGGTCAGGGCGACGGCATCGACGAGCGGGTCCTCCATCAGCTGGCGGGCCACCGCCGCGCCGCCGTGGACCACCTGGACGAGCCCGCGCGGTTCGACGAGTTCTGCCAGATAATCGGCGACGGCCCCGGCCAGCGGAGAAGGTTTGAGCACGACCGTGTTCCCATAGGCGAGGGCGGGCGCGATTTTGCCTGCGGCGATGGCGGCGGGATTGTTCCATGGGGTGATGGCGGCGATGACGCCCAGCGGCACGTAGCGCAGCCGCGAGCGGGCTCCGCAGGGCAGTTCAGGCATTTCGGCACGGGTGGCGGCGCGGATCAGGGCAACCGAGCGTTCCGCCTCGGCCATGGCATAAGCGGCTGGCTTGCGGGAAGCTGCCGCGATCAGCGAGGCCAGCTCCGCCACGTCGATGCTCCCGGCGAGGGCGTGCAGGGCCTGCAGTCTTGTCTCGAGCGGCTCCCGACGCCAGTCTTCCCATGCGGCGCGGGCAGCGGCCGTGGCTGCGGGCACCGCCGTGGAAGGCTCGCACGCCGGGACAAAGCGGGCAATGCGGGACTCCATCCAGCGGCGGCTGATGGCGGCGTGCAGGGGATCGTCGCTTCCGGAAGCTGCCTCCGCGATTTCGACTGTCAGGCCCAGAGCGTAGGCATCGACCGCCGTGGCGCGGATGCAGCTTTGGGTCTGGACGCCCGCGAGGAGGATGCGGTTGATGCTGCGCTGGGCGAGCAGTTCCGCGAGATCAGTTCCTGCAAAGGCGCTGAAGAAACGCTTGTGGACCACGCTTTCTCCCGGGGCCGGGGTCAGGGGACTGGCGTGACCAGCCGTGCCCTCCACGCAGATCCATTTGTCCGCGCGCTTCCAGTGCGGCATCCGCGACTCACCATTCCGGTCCACTGTGGTCCAGACGTGAATTACGGGGATTTGAGTTTCGCGGCAGTGCTGCAGCAGAGCGCGGGCGGCAGCCACGACACGGCCGCTGGAAGTGCCTTCAAGGAAGTCGTTCTACAGATCGATCAGCAGCAGCGCTGTGCCCGGGGGGAATGTTTCTGGAATGTGCATTGGGGGGATGATCTGGGAGGAATCTGCTGCGGGGCTGGCGTTTCCGGTGGTCAGCGCGATTTGTCATCGGTGGTGCGGTCGAGGCGGGCGACGATCGATTCGTGGCCGTCCTCGTCTCCTAGGAAGACCAGCTCAAACCGCTGGAACCGCGACCATGCTGGCATGGCGAGGACCTTGTCACGCAGGGCATCGAGCATCTTCTGGCTGCGGGGTTTCGGGCCGTGGTCCGTGGCTCCGTCCCGGAGATCGTCGAACCATGCGTTGCGCAGGCGGGGTATCCACAGCCGTTCATCGATCACGGCCGAAGGAAATCCCGATTGGAGGCTCTCGCGCGATCCGTCCGGGTGCAGGCCAAACAGGACCATGCGCTTCCGCAGTTCGTTATTGGTGCCATGAGGAAGAGTCGCATGGTCCGCGGTATGGAGGGCCACTTGCCGGAGTCCGGGCATGCTGCCGTAGAGTCCGCGCGGAAACGGGCCGATGCGCTCCGGTGCATGGTAGCTCGAGTACACGGGAACGTGACTGAAGGGGAACCACTCGCGCCGGACACAGAGCGTCCCCAGAAGGAAAAAGCAGGTGACCGCCCGCGGTCGGCCATCGAGCGGCGGGTAATGGCGCGCCCGCCGGCGGAACATCCGGTCAACCCCGGTCATGGGCAGGCGGTGCGGGT
>CAZSDE010000002.1:26912-28842 GCA_964605435.1 uncultured Akkermansia sp. | reverse complement strand
AGCAGAGTGTCGACCACGAGGCTGCCGAACTCCCTTGTGCCAACCTGACGGCAGCCGGGTTCCATCAGGTCGGCGGTCCGCCAGCCGGCGCGCCAGACGCTGCGCACGGCATTCTCCAGTTGGCTGGCAGCCTCTTCCATCAGGAAGCTTTCGCGCAGCAGCATGGCCAGAGAGAAGATCTGTCCGGCGGGGTTCGCGCGGTCCTTGCCGACCAGATCGTGAGCTGCGCCTCCGTTGGTCTGGTAGACATCGGATGTGGCAGAGAAGTTTCCGGAGAAGCCGAGGCCCCGCGAGCCCGACAGCAGGGCGCTGACATCGATGAGGATGTCTCCGAAAAGATTGGGCGTCACGATCACGTCGAAGCTGCGGGGATTCTGGATCAGTTCGTAGGCGGCGTGGTCGATATTGATGGTGCGGGCCCTGATGCCGGCGGCGGCGGCCACTTCCATCGCGCAGGAGCGCCAGAGATCACTGATCGCCGGCACGCCACCATCCTTGAGCACCACGGTCAGTTCGCCGCGGCGGGTGGCGGCGATGCCGGTGGCGACCGTGACGATGCGGTGGACTTCGTTTTCGCTGTACGAAAACGAATGTTCGGCCAGCCGGTGACCGTCCTGATTCTGCTTCTGGCTCCACTGGCCCTGATAGACACCGGCGCTGTTGTCGCGCACGATGACCATATCGATCTCGTCAAGGTGCGACGGCTTGATCCGCCCGGCATTTCTGCATTCGGGAAGGACCGGTACGGG
The DNA here is from genome assembly GCA_964605435.1 of uncultured Akkermansia sp. Taxonomy (GTDB): domain Bacteria; phylum Verrucomicrobiota; class Verrucomicrobiia; order Verrucomicrobiales; family V1-33; genus V1-33. The sequence goes on along the minus strand of CAZSDE010000002.1, from coordinate 28,093 downwards.
GCTGATTTTGCAGTACAGGTCGAAGCGCCGCCTCAGATCGTAAACGAAGCGTCCGCCGCCCGCTCCATGCAGCAGGGCGCCACCGTCGGCGAAGAGTTCGGCGCAGAACGCTTCGGCCGCCGGGGGCATGGCCATGCCGTGGGCCGACTCGGCGGCTGAACCGATGAGCCCGCCTTTGCGGATTTCGAAGCGTCCGGCTCCTTTCTGCTGCAGGGCTTCGAGGATCCGCAGGCAGATGGCGATGAATTCCGGCCCGCAGCCGTCTCCCTCGAAGACGCCGATGAGACAGGTCTCCGGCTGGACCCTGCGGCGGCCCGGCAGACAATGGCTCCAGGTCCTGAATGGTTCTGATCTGGGGAAGGCCATGAAGGCGGGCGGTTACGCGTCCGGGAGGAGGCTCTTCTGCAGTACCATGCGGCGCAGGAGGCTGTCGCCGTCCTTGACCGGGTAGACCTTCGGCGGCATGAACGACTCGCTGAAATCCGTGCGGCAGGCCCCTGTATAGCCGAGCATGAGCTGGAAGCGCGGCTTGACCGAGCCGCGGCTGCCGTAGTGCATGCAGCCGGACGATTCGATGAAGAGCACGGTGCCGCGCGGGTAGCAGAATTCGATGACTTCCGAACGGTCGGCCACCGAGTAGACCTCTTCGTCAGTGAGCCGGTATCCCCGGCCGCACTTCCAGTACCCTAGTCTTTCGGCAACCCGCTAGGAAGTGGACCTTGGCAGGAAGGTCCATGGTCCATTCTCTATGGTTGTGTCCTGGAGCAGAACCAGCACGTAGACGTTGGGCAGCGAATAATAGTCGATATGATAGAGCTGGCTATCCTTGGGAACGTCGGGCTGTTCATCGAAGAGAGCGTTGGATTCCACCAGCCGTATTCCGGAGGGAAGCGTCGTGGAGAGAGCTGGGATCGAGCCGATGTAATGGGCGACCGTAGCCAACAGTTCGGAGGAAGTCGCGAAATCCAGAAAGGCCGGATACTTGAGCGGATCCTCGGCGGGATTCCACATGTCCTGGAAAAAGCTCCGGTAGGCTCCCTGTGCGGATAGTCGCTTACCGGCCCGTTCCGCCACGATCCGGTCCGCTTCCTCCAGCATGCGCCCAAGGTGCGGAAGGCTATGGGATGTGTCGATGGCCCATCCATCGTGGAGTTAGACAGGGCCGCGGGCGGGAGCGCAGT
>CAZSDE010000002.1:19552-26902 GCA_964605435.1 uncultured Akkermansia sp. | reverse complement strand
GAGCAACTCCGGCAGCCTCGTCTCATAGAGATGGCGGCGCCAGCGGTCCTGGCGTCCGAATTGAAGATGGTTCCACGCGCGGGCAAGGCGCATGGTTTCCGAGATGCCCAGCAGTTGCATGTGGTCGCTGTGGAGCCGTTTGGCAAGCTCTGCGGGCAGGATGTCTAATTCCGGAGGATTCATGGGATGCCGTACAGGAGGCTGCAGGGAGCAGGGCCACAGCAGACAGGGGATGAACGCCCTAAAAGGAGCAGGGAATGAAGTCCAGTTTTAATTGTAGGTATTCTGGCAGTCTTGGTTTTTACAGCGGTGAAATAACCGCGCCTTGCCGACTTCGCATGGGATGCGGAAGCGGGAGATGCATCGCGGAAGGCAGGCGGGGCGGACTTCGGCTCACGGTGCCGCCTCTGTGGGGGGCTGCGTGTCGGCTTGCATGGAGGTTCGGGATTCCTGAGGGGAGGGCAGGAATTGGGCGACGGCAGCGCGGAGGGCCGTGAGTTCGGAGCGCAGACTGCTGATTTCCGCTTCCATGCGGTCGCGCCAGTCGTCCGGGGTGGGACTGGTCAATGGGGCAGCCGGAATGGGATTCGTGTCTGCGGCGAGCGGGTCGATGGGGCCGGAGAATGTGTGGGCGAAGGCGCGGACGCGGCGGCTGACTCCGGGGGGGAGGATGACGGCGAGGGGTTCCGGTGCGTATTCCGCGAGGCGGACGGCGGCGGCTTCCGCGGCATCGGAATCGGGGAAGCTGTGCATGCGGCTGGCACGGGCGCGCAGTTCACCGGCCGTCTGGACATTGCGGAGGAGGAGTTCGCAGAGGACAGCCGTCATGGCCGGATCGAGTCGCCCGTGGACTTCGTGGAGGGCGTGCCGGTATTTGGGGACGCGGCTGCCGGAGAGCTGGACCATGACGGCGAGGCGGCGGCGGCGCAGGCCATCCGCGGCGGCGGAGACGGTGGCTTCGTCCCACGCGACGATGGGGTCGCGGTTACTGCGCTGGTTGCAGGCCGCGATGAGTGCCTGGAGGGTGAGCGGGTAGTATTCCGGGGTGGTCAGTTCCTTTTCGAGGAGGCAGCCGAGCACGCGGGCTTCGGTGGCGGTGAGGAATGGGGAATCCGGGGCATCGTCCATGGTTTCCTTGGTGGGGCGGGAAGCAGACTGGGGCAAGCGGGTGAAACGAAGGGGTCTGGCGGCACGTATCCGGGCGGCTGAAACCTGATTCATCATGAAGAAATCCCCCCTCCTCCTGTCCCTGCTGGCGGCTACCCAGTCCCCGGCTGCTCCCAAGCCGGTTTATTCCAGTCATCGTCTGACCTCCGAGACCGTGGGTCATGCGGTCGACATTGAAGTTGATGTCAGTGGGGCGAAGAAGCTCTTTCTGGTGGTCAACGATGGAGGCGATGGCTTCGCGTGTGACTGGGCGAACTGGGTCAATCCGGTGATTTCCGGTGATTTCGGGACGAAGAAGCTGACGGAGATGCGTCCAGTGAGTGCGTCGGCCGACTGGGGTCAGGTGAGGATGAATCAGAATGCGGGGGGCAGTCCGATGGTGGTCAATGATCAGCCGGTGGCCGAGGGCATTGGGACGCATGCGCACAGTGTCATCGAGTTTGATCTGCCGTCGGGCAGCCGGAAGTTCACGGCCCGCGGAGCGCTTGATAAAGGAGGGGTGGCGCAGGGCAACGGGGCCACCGTGCAGTTTCAGGTGTACACCGAGAAGCCAGCCATGGCGAAGCGCGGTGGCGGCGGCGGGGGCGGACTTGATGCCGAGGCGGCGCTGGCAGCGCTGGAGGTGGGTGATGGGCTGCAGGTGGAGTCGTATGCGACTGAGCCGATGCTGCTGAGTCCATCGGCGATGGACATTGATCACAAGGGTCGGGTGTGGATCGCCGAGGTGGTGAATTACCGTGGGCACAATGGCAAGCGGCCCGCTGGCGACCGCATTCTTGTGCTGGAAGACACCGATCGTGACGGGAAGGCTGACAAGCAGACTGTTTTCTTCGAGAGTCCCGAGATGATGAGTCCGCACGGGGTGACCGTGCTGGGGAACCGGGTCATTGTGGCGGCGGCCGGGAAGGTGTGGAATCTGTACGATGAGAATGGCGACCTGAAGGCCGACAAGGCGGAAGTCATGTTCAGCGGGATTGACGGGGCGCAGCACGACCACAGCATTCACGCCGCGCATTTCGGGCCTGATGGCAAGCTGTACTTCAACTTCGGGAATGAAGGTCACCAACTGAAGGACAAGGATGGCAAGCTGATCATGGATGCGGCCGGCAACGAAGTGCGGGCGTCTCGTCAGCCGTATCAGGAAGGGATGATTTTCCGCTGCAATCCTGATGGCAGCGGACTGGAGACGGTTGCGTGGAATTTCCGGAACAACTGGGAAGTCGCCGTCGATTCCTTTGGGGGCATCTGGCAATCGGACAATGATGACGATGGCAACAAGGGGGTGCGGATCAATTTCGTGATGGAATTCGGAAATTATGGATACCGCGACGAGGTGACGGGAGCCGGCTGGAACAAGGGGAATGCGAAGACGGACGAGGAAGTGCAGGCGGCGCACTGGCATCTGCGCGATCCCGGAGTGGTGCCCAATCTGCTGCACACGGGGGCGGGGAGTCCGACCGGAATTCTGGTTTACGAAGGCGGTCTGCTGCCGTCGCGTTTCCATGGACAGATGATTCATGCCGATGCTGGTCCGAACATTGTGCGGGCGTATCCGGTGACCCGGTCGGGCGCGGGCTATGCAGCCACCATGGACGACCTTGTGGGCCAGAAGAACGACCGCTGGTTCCGTCCGTCCGATGTCTGTGTGGCTCCGGATGGATCGCTCTTCATTGCCGACTGGTATGATCCGGGAGTTGGTGGTCATGCCATGGGAGACCTTGATCATGGGCGGGTGTACCGGGTGACCCCGGCGGGGCACAAAGGTTATGCGGTTCCGTCGTTTGATTTCACGACGCCCGAGGGAGCGGCTCAGGCGCTGGCGAATCCGAATGAGGACGTGCGCTATCTGGCCTGGGAGGCACTGCACAAGGCGGGCGGTGCGGCGGTGGCGGCCCTGCAGCCGCATCTGAGCGGGAGCGACAGCCGTCTGCGGGCGCGGGCCCTCTGGGTTCTCGGCAAGCTTCCCGGCAAGGGCGGCGAGGCGGTGAAGGCGGCCCTTGCGGACAAGGACGAGGACATCCGCTGCCTTGGTCTGCGGCTGGCGCGTCAGCTCAGGATGGATCTGCCGGCGCTGGTCGCTGGGCTGGTCAATGATCCTTCGGCAGCGGTGCGCCGCGAAGCGGTCATTGCCCTGCGTTTTGAGAAGGCGGAGGCGATGGCTCCGCTGTGGGCGCAGCTGGCGAAGCAGCATGATGGCAAGGACCGCTGGTATCTGGAAGCGCTGGGCATTGGGGCGGCGCTGCAGTGGGATGCCTGTCTGGCGGCCTATCTGGCGCTGGTGCCGCAACCGGAAACGATGGCGGCAGGGCGTGCCATTCTCTGGCGGAGCCGGGCAGCCACGAGTGCTGAATGGATTGCGAAGGCCGTGAAGCACGACGGCACACCCGAGGAAGAAAAGGATCTGCTCATGCGCGCCTTCGACTTCCAGCCGGCCGCCGCCAAGGAGAAAGCGCTCGAAAGCCTGCTGCAGTAAGCTGGCTAGCCTGATTCACGAAGGCCCGGTGGCGTTCCCTGTGGACTTCACCGGGTTTTTCTTCGCGCAAGTTCCTGCCGGCGACGAACTCCGTAGCCCTGGGAATGCCATTTCCGGAGGATGGACTTGCGGTTGCGCGGCTGGCGTCAGGGTGTGCCTGCGGGGCCGGGATTGGCGAGTCGTGCGAGGAATCCTTCGAGGCCTTTGACGGCGGCGGCGAAGCGGTCTTCGTCGATGGAATCCGTGCGGTCCTCGGCGGTGCCGTGCCGGGGATTCCTCAGGATTCCGGTATCGCTGACATGCAGAGCGGGGAATCCGGCCGAGGCGAAAGCCAGCCAGTCGCCCCGGGGGCCCGCGGCGGCGGCGGACATCTCGGCGGCATGGCATGGGAGCGTGCTGCTTTCGCGGAACCATGATGCGGCTGCCTGCGCGAGCGGGGTGCCGGAGGGTGAGGCGATGAATGCGAGGAAGTCGGCAGTTTCCGGAAGAGGAGGCACCGATCCCGGCAGGGGCTGCTGGCTGCCCGGCGTGGTCTGCCATGCACCGAGCGAACCGAGTTCGACCATGGCGACGACCGATTCGCCGCGGCGGCGGAGGCCATCGGCGTAGTGAGCGGCCCCGGAGGGATCGATGCGTCCCGGGGCAGGCGCTTCCCCATTGGCGAAGAACACGAAGCGCAGAGTCCGTTCGTGGGCTGAACCGGCAAAGGCGCGGGCGAGGCTCATGACGGCGGCGACTCCGGTGGCATTGGCATTCGCTCCCGGGCTTCCGGCGGGTGAATCGTAATGGGTTCCCACGACGACGACTTCGCCCCAGCGGGTGTCCGAGGTTCCAGTCAGTTCGAGGATGAGGTTTGAGAATTCCTGGTCGCCCGAGGTGAAGGTTTCGATGGCCGGTTTGAATCCGAAATTGGCCGAGCCGAGGGTGGAGACGATGTATTTGGCGGCCATGCGGAGTCGGTCGGGCTTGGCGGCGTGGCGTTCCCCGATGGTTTCGCCGAGCATGCGGACCTGCGAAGCGAGTTCGGCGCGGTCGACGGGTTGCCGGGTGACGGGGCGGCCTGACTTGGCGCGGTCGCGATCCTCGAGCCGGAAGTAGATCACCATGGCGATGATGCTGGTGATGATGAGGCCGATGGGGAGGCCGAGCAGGAGGTTGCGGATGAGGCGCGGCGGGGTGGGAGCGGCTTCGGCGTTCATGGAGAAGAATGGGAGGGCTCCGGGGCGAGGGTCGGGGACTCGAGCGGGCCGGGGGCAGCGGGTTGCCACCCGGGTCCGGGGGGAAGTTCGGTGTCCGGCAGCTTCCATGAAACGTCCGACAGCCCGGTGCCGGAGAAATCCATTTCCGGCAGCCGGAGCTGCGGGCCGGCGGGATCCGGAGGCGGCGGGGGACTGGCTCCGGGCGGAACCGGCGTTTCCAGCTGCAGGGCGGAGCGCAGGTGGAAGCCCGCGGAGACCAGCAGCAGAGTCCCGAGGACGGCGGTGGTAGTGCGGGCGTTCATGAGTGGAAGGTTCCGTCCTCCCCTGTTCCCGCAAGCCCGAATCCCCGCGGGCTAAAATCCAGTTGCCCGTAGGGAGGGCCAACCCTAGTATCGCGACCCGTCCGCAGCAGGCATCTGCTTTCCTGCTGTGTCGGCCTGTAACCGCTTTCCAGCCAAACCCGCCATGCTCGAGACTCTCCGCAAGCACCACTACGTCCTGATGTGCATCATCGCGGTCGTCGTCATCATCGCCTTCACTTTCCTGTACGATCCCAACCAGCGCACTGGATCGGGAACGCGGGCGGGCACCCTTTATGGGCGGGATTTCTCGGCTGGGGAAAAGCAGTCGGTTGACGAGATGCAGATGATTGCCGGCCGGCTGGGAGCCATGATTGAGGGGAATGATTTCATGGCGCGCTTCAGTGATCCTTCGCAGAAGTTCGTGAATACGCTCAGTGCGATTTCGAACCGGTATCAGAACACGAGCCGGAATTCGGGCGAGGACATGGATTTCACGCTCAATGTGATGGTGATGCGTGAAGAGGCGAAGAAGCTTGGGATTGCGGCTGACCGTGAGGATGTGGCCCGCATGATTCAGGAACTGGGCGCGTTCCGCACGGGTGGCCGCTTCGATATCACCAAGTACGAGGCATTTCTGAGCAGCGGCGCGCTGGGGGACAAGACGACGACCGAGCGGAAGCTCTACCATCTGGCGCATGACATCATTCTCTTCCAGAAGATGAGCAGGCTGGTGGGCGGCAGCTTTGCGCCGTCGCCTGCCGAGGTTGATGCGGCGTATGCTGCGCAGAATGCGAAGGTGACGGCGTTCACGGCTCTCGCTCCGAAGGAGAAGTATGCCGAGCAGACGGTGAGCGACGAAGAGATTCAGAAGTTTTACGATGCGGAGAAGGCCAAGGCCGAGGCTCCGGCCCCGGCGGAGGGAGAAGCCAAGGCAGCGCCCGCGGATGCTTCGGTGCTTTCCGATGAGAAGCGTTCCGTGAAGTATGTCTTTGCGGCCAAGCCGACCGCTCCCGTGGCCCCGGTGGCTCCGGTGACGGAAGACCTCAGCAAGATCACGGACGAGGCTGCGAAGAAGGCGAAGGAGGAAGAATTCAAGAAGAAGCAGGAAGAGTATACCAAGGCTCTCGATGGTCACACCAAGGCCATGGAGGAATTCCAGAAGACCGAGCGGGAATGGCTGCAGAAGGTCGATTCCCTTGCGACGGCGCTGGTGGCGGAGGAACGCGGAGCACAGCCATTCGAGGAAGCCGCCAAGGGGGCTGGCTTCGAGGCGGCCCAGGCGGAATTCACAAAAGCGGCTCCGCCTGAGGGCATCAAGGCCGAGACTGCGGCCATCGAAGCCATGTTTGCGGTCGAGCCTGGACCGGGCGACCCGGTGCAGACGGGCAATGGCTGGTGCCTCTTCGAGGTCGTGAGCGTGACGAAGGCCGGGGTGCTGCCGCTCGCGGAAGTGAAGGAGAAGATTGCGGCGAAGCTGAAGGAGACGAAGGCCAGCGAGGCCATGAAGGAAGCTGCCACGAAGGCACGGGCGGCGATTGCCGAGGCACTCAAGGAGAGCAAGCCGTTCCCGGAAGCGGTTACGGCGGCTGGGCTGACGGCGGGTGAGATCCCGGTATTCACGGGCAAGCAGCCACCACCGCAGACGATTCCGAATTCGAGTCTGGTGCTAACGCAGTGCCGCAAGCTCAATCCGGGAGAGACCTCCGAGCCCCTCGAAGTGCCGGAGGGTCTGCTGCTCGTGCATGTGGCGAAGAAGGAACTGCCGAAGGATCCGAAGATGGAGGAAGACAAGCAGAACATGACCAAAGGCATGACGGCCGGCGACAACGGGTCGCCCTTCACACCGCCGAGCCCGGTATTCCAGGCATGGTTTTCCTCGCGGCGCGATGCGGCGCAGGAGGTCCGCTGAATCTTTTTGCCGCCGGGCTCCATGCGGGCCCGGCGTGTCCTTGCACAAGCCGTGAGTGACGAAGCCGAGCAGCGCGCCATTGATCTGATCGATGACGCGAGCGGCTGTCTGGCGATTGGCGATCTCGAGGGGGCGGCCGGGCTGTTCCGGGAAGCTACGGAGCTGGCTCCGGGGAATTTCGATGCCTGGCATGGGCTGGGAATGGTGCTGCTGCGGAACGACGATCTGAAGGGAGCGCTGGGGGCTGCCCTCATGGCGACCGATCTGCGGCCCAATGATCTCCTTGCGTGGACCTCGCTT
>CAZSDE010000002.1:11035-19542 GCA_964605435.1 uncultured Akkermansia sp. | reverse complement strand
GATCCATGTCCGCATGGGGAATATTGCCGAGGGGGAAGCCGCCAAGGCCAATGCCCGCATTCTGTCGCTCGGCGGGCGGGTGAAGCGCGACTGAACCTTGGGAGCCTGTTGGATCTCAGAGGGCAGCGCGGCGCTGGGCGACGAGGCTGCGGATGAGGGCGTAGAGCATGGTGAGGCGGGGCATGTCAGCTCCCGCCGCGAGGGCTCTGCGCAGGGGTTCGCCCCAGATGGCTTCTGTCTCGACCTCCCGGCCTTCGACGAAATCGATCATGCTGCTGGGCCGGTAGGCGGCCATGGTACGGGTGGCGGCGATCTGATCGCTGACGAGTCCATCGGGTTGGGGGTAGCCGATTTGGCCTGCGGCAGCGATGACTTCCTCCATGAGGCGGGAGGCGAGGGCGGCGAGGGCGGGGTCGTCGAGGATGCGCTGGGTATCGATGCCGCCTGCGGCGATGGCGAGACCGTTGAAGGGGATATTCCAGACGAGTTTGCGCCAGCGCACAGCGGCCACATCATCGGCGTGGCGGCAGAAAACGCCGGCCCTTTCGAAAAGGCGGGCCATGGCGGCGGCGGCGGCATGACTGGCGGGCGTGAGGCTGCCGAGCGCGATGGCTCCCTGGGCCGTGTGTTCCACGCGGCCGGGGGCCGTGCGGTTGATGCAGGTGAAGCAGACACCGCCGAGGACGCGGTCGGCACCCCAGCGATCCGCGAGGAATTCCTCGTTTCCCAGTCCATTCTGGAGCGTGAGAAGGCGCGTCCCGGGATGCAGCAGCGGCGGCAGCAGAGATTCGAGGACGGGATTCGCCGTCGTTTTCAGCGTGATGATGACGACATCGGCCGGGCCCATGTCGTCGGTCGATCCGAAGGCATGGACTGCGGGGAGATGGAAGTCGCCGAGGTGGCTGCGGATCTCGAGTCCGTGGCGGCGCACGTGAGCGAGGTCACTGCGCATGAGGAAGCTCACGCGGCTGCCGGCGCGGGCCAGTTTTGCGCCGTAGTAGCAACCGACGGCACCGGAACCGATGATGGCGAGTCGCCATGATTCCGGCGGATCAGGAAGTGGCTCCATGCTCCGGATGGCAGTGCTCCCCTTCCCTGCGTCAGCGCGGCTTGATGTCGTAGCAGTAGATCAGTTCCTGGTCGCGCAGGAAGAGGCGGCCATCGACGATGACGGGGTGGACCCAGATGCGGCCCTGGGGTTTGCGCTGTTCTGTCTGGGGAGAGAGCGTAAAGCGGCCTTTTTCCTTCCATCCGGCTTCCGAGGCTTCCACGAGGACGACGTGCCCTTCCTTTTCCGAGACGCAGATGAGATGACCGGCCACGTAGGCGCAGCAGCCTTTCCCGAGTGTCTTGTCCTGCCAGACCGGTTCGCCCGTCAGGAAATCCTGGCAGGTCCAGCCGCCTTTGTCCGAGTGGCCGTAGAGTTTTCCGTTCACGAGGATGACGCCGCCATGGTGATTCACCATTTTATTGCTTTCGTAGACGAGTTCCGGGGAATCGCCGCCGAGTTTGAACATGCGGGCACCCACATCGTATCCGGCTGTCACGTAGACATGACCATCGTGGTAGATGGGAGTGGGGATGACGGCAACGCGGCCCGGGAAGTCGCCCTGCCAGAGGGGCGATCCGTCTTCCGGGCTGAGGCCGAAGACTTTTTTGCCGACGAGCTGGACGACCTGTTTCTTGCCTCCGTGTTCGATGAGGATGGGGGAGGAATACTGGGCTTCCTCGGTGATGTCCTTTGATTGCCAGAGGAGTTTGCCTGTCATTTTGTCGAGGGCAGCCATGGTGCCTTTGCTGCCCCCGGGGGTGCAGAGGACGCGGGGTCCGTCGACGAGGACCGATTCCGTGTAGCCCCAGCTCTGGAGCTTGCCACCGAAGTCGCTCACGAGATCGGCCTTCCAGAGGACCTTGCCATCGGCGCGGTTCAGGCAGCCGAGCACACCGCTGGCGCTGAGAGCGTAGAGCCGGTCGCCGTCGATGGTGGGGGTCATGCGGGGGCCGTCGCCCCATTGATTCGGGTAGATGCGGTTATCGAGCTGGACCGACCACTTGGTTTTCCCGCTGGCGGCGTCGAGGGCGATGACATTTTCGCCGCCGCTGAGGGCGCCCATGGTGTAGACGGTGTCATCGGCCACGGAGAATCCGGCGTAGCCGAGGCCGCCGTCGCGGCTTAGCCAGAGCTGTTTCGGACCGCCTTCGGGCCATGAGGAGAGGATGGCCTTGTCGGGACTATGGTCCATGCGGCCGGGGCCGCGCCATTGAGTCCATTCGCCTGCGGAGGCCATGGTCAGGGAACAGAGAAGGAGGAAGGCGGAGCGTTTCATGGATTCAGCGGATTGTTTCTGAGGATGGACAGTATGCGGTCCGGCCGCGCTGTCACGGGCAAGTCATCCGTCTCTGCGGAGGGAAATCAGATGACCGCAATCTGGCCGTCGCGGATGTCGAGGCAACGTTCGCGGAGGGCTTTGCGGGTCTGGCTGCTCAGGTGGAGGGAGCATGGACCGACGGCGAAGATTTCGTGATCTTCCAGGCCTTTGCGGGGTCGCCAGACGAGGCTGGCCCATGATTGTCCGGCGCGTTCTCCTTCCGCGCAGCGGACGTAGCTCAATTCCGGGAGAAAGCCGGGGGCAGCGGGGCCTTCCCGCTGGAGCCATGAGGCGAGCCAGTCCTTGAAGGCGTCCGTCACGATGACGCCGCAGCGGAGACGTTCGAGCATGAGGCAAGCGAACCGCGGCGGGGGCGGGCCGCAACCGCGTTCCCGGTTGCGTTCGGGGGGAGACAGCCCGAGCGGGGCGGCCCCAGATCTTCCGGCAGGCACCGACAGGCCGACGGCAGGCGGGAATCCTCCATATCCCCCGTCATGTCATCGTCTCTGCTTCTCTGGATCCTTGCCGGCTTCGTTGCCGGAACCGTATTCGCCTCGTTTTTCGAATGGGTGCTGCACAAATACGTGATGCACCGTCCCCTCGGGTGGTTCCGCTATCCGTTTCAGGCGCATGCGGTGGTGCACCATCAGACTTTCAAGGCCGACCACACCTATCATCTTCAGCATGACAAGGACAAGGAGACGATTCCGATGGCATGGTGGAACGGACCGGTGCTGGTGCTGATTGGTTCTTTGCCGCTGGTGCTGCTGGGGTGGCTGGTCGGCCAATGGGGATTTGCGGCGGGGGTGGTGGCGGCGGTCGGCAATTACTACGTGGTGTACGAATACATCCACTGGTGCATGCATCTGCCGAAGCAGCGCCGGCTTGAGAAGGGCTGGCTCTTCCAGCGCCTCAATGGTCATCACGTGCTGCATCACCGGTACATGCACAAGAATTTCAATGTGGTGCTGCCGATTGCGGATCTGGTCCTGGGGACACTGCTGCTGCGTTCGAAGACGCGGTTTGCGCAGGTCACGGGGCCATCTGTTCCCGACCTGCAGCCGCTGGCGGTTCCGGCTCCGCAGGCGTGATGTCCGGGGATGCGCCTTGCGCTTGCACGATGCGCGGGACGTCACACGGTCCGGCGGCGGACCAACGAGTTTCCTTGCATGAACGAGAATCTAGCGACTGGACCCATCCGGTTTCTGGGACGCAGTGCCCGGGAAGCACTCACGGAGCAGCGCGGCGGGGTTTTCTGGCTGTACGGGCTGAGTGGAGCCGGCAAGAGCACGCTCGCGGCCGCTGCGGAGAAGGCCCTCAATCAGAAAGGGCACCTGACCATGCTGCTGGATGGGGATCTGCTGCGCACGGGACTGAACCGCGGGCTGGGATTTTCCGATGATGACCGCCGGGAGAATCTGCGGCGGGCCGCGGAGGTCGCGCGGCTCTTCTGCAGCACCGGGGTGGTAGTGCTCTGCAGTTTCATCACGCCGACGAAGGCATTCCGGTCGCTCGTGCGGCAGATCGTGGGTGAAGATGACTTTCACGAGATTCATGTGAAGGCGGATTTCGAGACCTGCCGGGCGCGGGAACCCGAGCAGGCCGATCTGGTGATTGATACGGCTGGCGAACCGGAGGCGGAGAGCCTTGCCGCTCTGCTGGCGTTCATCGAGCCGAAGCTGCGCCGCGCATGATGCCTGCCGCGGGTGCGGAAGGGATCCTGCCCTTGCGCGGACCGGGGAGTGGCCGGACTGCGGTCGGAGATTTCCGATTATGTCTACTTCCCTCCGCTGGCCAGACGAACGGGTACTGGTGGTACCGCGCCGACTCTTTGATGAACTGGGTGCTTTCGAGGGGCTGACCACCGACGTGGACCGGTATCTTCCGGTGTTTCTGGATCCGGCGAACAATTTCTTTCTGGGGCGTGATGCGGCCGAGGAGGATCCGTCGCACAAGCAGATCATTCCGTATGCGCTCTTTCACCATGAAGGCCGGTTTCTGCACTATGTGCGGGGCGGGAAGAGCAACGAGCAGCGGCTGGCGTCCAAGGGATCGCTTGGCATCGGGGGGCACATCAATGCCGACGATGCGGTGCAGGCGTCTGTGGAGAAGGACACCTATCTGACCGGGGTGGAACGGGAGATGAACGAGGAACTGGTGCTGCGCTGTGGGTACCGCCAGCGCATTGTGGCCCTCATCAATGATGACTCCAACGAAGTGGGCCAGGTGCACCTCGGGGTCGTGCATCTGTTCGATCTGGATGGCGATGATGTGGCGGCGAACGAGGCCCCGATTACCGAGCTGGCCTTTCTGAGCCGGGAGGAACTGGCGGCGCGGCGCGGATCGCTGGAAACCTGGAGCCAGATCTGCTTTGATCACCTGAACCTGCTGATGCCATGAAAACCACCCTGCTGCTTGCTCTCTCTCTGATTGGACTTCTGCCCATTGCTGCGGAAGAACCTGTGGGACTCTACATCGACCCTGCGAAGGCGGCGGACGCCGACACGGATTTCGCGCATCAGGGCGAATATGCCGGGATGGTGGGAGGCAAGAAGATGGGGCTGCAGTTGGTGGCCGAGGGCGAGGGGAAATTCAAGGCGGTGCTGTATCCGGGCGGGCTGCCTGGGGCAGGCTGGGACGGCCGGCGGGATGGCCGCGTCAAGGGTACGGGGCACTCGGAGGGCGGGAATGTGAGAATTTCCCTTGGGTCGCAGAGCGGCGTGCTCCGGAACGGGAAGGTGACCATGGGGAGCGACACTCTGGAGCGGGTGGCGCGGGTGAGTCCGACCATGGGAGCGAAGGCGCCGGAGGGGGCCGTGGTGCTCTTTGACGGCAGCAATGCTGATGCTTGGAACGGCAGCGGAATGAGCGAGGACAAGCTGCTGAAGGAGGGTCAGGATTCGAAGCGCAAGTTCGGCAGCTATCATCTGCATCTGGAGTTCATGCTGCCCTACAAACCGAAGGCGCGGGGGCAGGACCGCGGCAACAGTGGCTTCTACAATCAGAGCCGCTTTGAAGTGCAGGTCCTCGATTCCTTCGGACTGGAAGGCGAAAACAACGAATGCGGCGGGATTTACAGCATCAAGGCACCCGATCTGAACATGTGCCTGCCGCCGCTCGTCTGGCAGACCTACGACATTGATTTCACCGCGGCGAAGTTTGATGGCTCCGGCAAGAAGACGGCCAACGCGAAGGTGACGGTGAAGCACAATGGCGTGGTGATCCACGACGGAGTAGAGCTGCCTCAGTCCACTACCGCCGCTCCGCTCGGTGATGGTCCGGAACCGGGGCCGCTGCACCTGCAGAATCACGGCAATCCCGTGCGTTACCGGAACATCTGGCTTGTCGAGAAGCCCTGAGATCCTGTTGGCCCGCTCAGAGCTGAACCGATTTCCGGTCGATCATGGCATGAAGTGCCTCCGTGAGCCGTGCCGTGATGGGTCCAGGAGCGTCTCGGAATTCCCGTGGAGCGAAGTGACTGACCGGCTGGATGCGGCGCACGGCGGACGTCAGGAAGAGTTCGTCTGCGGCCCTGAGGTCGTCGATGGTGAGGCGGGTTTCGGAGACGGTCAGTGAGTGCGTTTCGCAGCAGGCGAGGACGGTGTGGCGGGTGATGCCGGGGAGGCATCCGGAGGAAAGTGGCGGGGTCATGACCCTGCCGTGGACGACGGCGAAGAGATTGCTCATGGCGGCTTCGGCGACGGAACCGTCTGCGGCGAGCACGAGGGCATCGCTCCCTCCGGCGGACGCTGCCCTGCGCTGGAGGATCATGGGGATGGCGTAGGACGAGGGTTTGGCTTCGCTGAGCGGTGATTGCGCTGCGAGCCGGAAATCTGTGAGGATGAGCCGGGCGGGCGGGATTGGCTGAATTCTCTGAGCCACGGCGAGCCATGCGGCCGAGCCGTCGCCGGCATCGAGAACGGAGAAGCGGAGGCGCAGGGATGGTTCGGCGATGGCGGCTGCGAGGTCGCGGAGGGCACCGAGAAACCCGGTCAGGCTGGGTGCGGGAATGCGGAGTTCTGCCGCTCCCCTGCGGAGGCGCTGCCAGTGCGCTTCCGGGCGGAAGACGCAGCCGTCATCGATGCGCAGCGTCTCGAACGTGCCCAGCCCGTGCACAGTGGCGGGCGCTGTTGCCGGCAGAGTGGCTTCGTGTGCCGGGACGATTTGCCCATTCCACCAGACTGGCCATGGCTCGGCATTTTCCTGCTGGCGAGCCGGTGCCATGGGTTTCACTTGCCGATCAGGTCCCGGAATTCCCGTTCGATCGCTTCCGGGGTAGCGGGAACTGGCGGGCGGGCGGGTGCCTCGCGGCGGGCCGGAATGGCGGGAGGAAGCGCGGACTGATCCGGGAAAGGAGCGGCGGGATTGGCGGAGGCAGCGGGGCGTTCCGCGGCCGAGGGTGGCGCGGCGGCTGCGAAAGTTGACGAGAGGGACTCGGCGGTGCCGCCAAGCGTGAATTCGAGGACCGAGCGGCCGTCGCGGGGAGGAGGGAAGCCGGCTGCGCCGCCCAGACTGACGGGTGGGAGCAGGAGTTCCGAGATTTCGAGGGCGAGCTGGGCATCGACCTTGCCGGTGGCCGCAAAAGTGATGGTGCCGCGGAGGCGCAGGGAGCCATCGCGGTCTGCGGTGAAGTCGGTGATTTCGATGCCTTCCGCGGTCCAGCGGAATCGTCCGCGCATGCTGTTGAACTCGAGGATGGAGAGTTCCCGGCGCTGGAGGGCGGCGGCGATGCGGTTGACCCACTCCATGCTGCGGAGGACCCCGCCGCGGACTGAGAATTCGCCTTCGAGCGAGCGACCGGGCCCATCGCCGAAAGAGGACGTCCAGCGCGCCGAAGTGGCGCGCACCATCCCAGCGATGCGGTCCGCCCAGACGGGCAGCAGGAGCGAACGGAGCGCCATTTCGTCCGAGGAAAGTTCGAGATCGATGCGCCCTGCCGGGGAAAGGTCAGCTTTTCCCGTGATGGCGACGGTGGCCGCCCCGGGGAGTTCGAGTCGGGCCCCCGTGATGTCGAGAGTGGTGCCGGTGAGGCGGGCATTGATGGCGGTGACGGAGGCCTCGGGGAATCCGGTCAGGGTGAGCGTGCCGCGGGCTCCGCCGAATTCGTATCCGTCGTCGCGGCCCTGGCGGAAGGAAACGTCCATGCCGCGCAGACCTTCATCGGCATTACCCGGTCCTTTCCAGAGCAGATCGAGGCTGGCGACGCGGCCACGGTCGAGCACGACCACGGCGGGGTCTGGAGAAATCCCGAGGCGGAAGCCTGCGGTTGGTGCGGCGGAAGGTGGGGGAGGCGGGAGCAGGGCGGTGCTGTCTGCCGGAAGCGGGGGTCGCGTGGGATTGAGCAGTACCCGAGCGCTCGTGAGGAGGAGATTGGTGATGCCCCATTCGCTGCCGACCCATGATGCCTTGGTGAGCGAAGCGCTGGCGTCATTGATCTCGACAGATTCCGCGAGCACGCCCTCGGGAGGGCGCAGCGAGACCGAGCCGACCGACAGGGAACCTCCGCCGCCGTCCCGCACACGGTCGAGGCTGACGACGGCGCCGGTGCGGCGCGAAAGATTGCGGCTGAGTGTCTGCCGGAAGGTTTCGCTTTCGATGCGGACACTGCTCAGCCAGCGGAAGCCGAGCCAGAGGGCGACGCCGAGGGCCAGCAGAAGCAGCCCGCCTGCCAGCAGCAGCGTGCGGCGGCGGCGCGCCACGCGGACCGGTTGGTGGGTGCGGCGGCGGCGGCGGCGTCCGGAGCCATCCGGGGAATGCCGCAGTTGCTCCATCATTTCGTCCACATTGTAGTGGCTCTTCACCGGGACGGCAGGCGTTTCCCCGGGGTCGCGCGGCGGGGGGAGATTCCCCTTCCGGGGACGCTTCAGGGGATGATTCTCAGGAGGCTGATTCAAGGAAGGAGTCTGGCTTGAAGAACCGTTGGGCGGGCCGTCGGCCCGCGGGTACGCCGTCAGCGCAGGAGGATACCATCAGGGGAAGCGCCTGACACCTCTGCGGCAGCGGCCTCGGCGGCCCTCCCTGCATCCGATGCTGGATTTCCCGAAGGATCGACCACATTGACGGTGACGAGGTAGATGATGGCGGTCCGGCTTTCCTGCTGGACGCGGCTGCGGAAAAGGCGGCCGACGACCGGCAGGC
>CAZSDE010000002.1:0-11023 GCA_964605435.1 uncultured Akkermansia sp. | reverse complement strand
GGACTTTGTCCTCGATGGTTTCCGAGCGTGACTGCTGGAGGCCGCCGAGGGCGACCGTCTGGCCGTCGTAGACCATGACTTGAGTGGCGGCGGACGTCTTCGTGAAGACTGGCTGGATGATCCGGTTTTCGGTGAGGACAATTTCCCCGTTGGTGATGGGGGTGCCGAAGTTGATGAAGCCGTCGAATTCGCTGAAGAGGACCGAGAGGTTGAGGTCCACGGCATTGCCGTCCTCGCTGACGGTGCCTTCGACTTCGATGGTGGAGCCGATGTCGCGCGGCGTGAACGAGTTCGGCATGGCCGGGGTGACCGGGAAGCTGTTCGACTGCTGGGCGGCGGTGAGTTGGAGGCCGCCGTTGGGGTCGAGCGAGAGGTTGCCGCCGGGTGCGAAATTCTGGGGGATCTGCGGGGGATCGAACTCCGAGGGATAGAGCAAGGTGCGGCCGGAGAATCCGGTGGCGCGCTGGCCGCTCTTGATAATGACGCTCTGGGCGATCGACATATCGACGCCCTTTTTCTGGTCGAGGCCGCGCATCATGGTCTGGAAGCGCGGGCTGGTCATGACGCCGGCGATGGCACCGATGGTGGGCGGGCGGGCGGTGCCGCCGGCTGTCGCGCCTGGACCGGCGAGGAGGCCATCGATGGTCGAGGCCGTGCCGAAGTCGAGTGAGCTGCGGAGGCCGCCGGTGAGGGGGCCCTGAGTGACATTGAAGGTGGCGTCGATGGGACGGTAGCCGGGCGTTCCCGGGGTGCCGGTGGGTGTGGCGCGGGAGAGTTCCCCGTTTCCGGTGGTACCTCCGCCGGCGAAGACACCGCCATTGACCTGGAACGGTTCGAGGAACCAGTCGAAGCCGAGTTCCCGGAGGTTGTTCTGGCCGGTTTTGAGCTGCGTGATCTTGATGAGGATCTGTTTCTGCTCGCGGGCCACGAGGCCGTCGGTGAGGGCGGCGACGAGATCGAGGTTTTCGTCCGTGTTGGTGACCGTGAGGAGATTCTGCGAGGGATTGTAGGCTGCCGAAGCTCCTTCCGGGAAGGGAACGCCCTGGCGGGAGAGCAATTCCGAGGCCGTGAGTTTGCGGAGGCGCGGGCGGCTACCGCCATCGGCGGAGGAGGCGGCAAAGGGGTCGGATGCAACGGAAGCCTCGGCGGCCGGGGCCGTGGTCAGGAAGCCCGGCGGGACGCGGAACTGGCGGGTGGAGAAGCCACCGGTGCCGCTGCCTGCGGAGACGATGACGCCGGAAGGTTCGACGCGGAAGCTGGTGCCGGTGACATCGCAGATCGAGCGGAGGGCATCGCGCAGGGTCACATTGCGGAGGTCGAGGGTGACCGGTTTGATTTCGCCGGGTTGCTTGTTGCCGGGGTTCCAGATGATGTTGACGCCGCGGGAGGCTTCATCTGGAGCGGTGAGGTCGGCCTCCGCGGATTTCCGGGAAAGGTAGCCGAGGGCATCGGCGATGGGAAGGTCCGCCACGGTGAGGCGGGGGATGCGGAGCGAGTCGAGTTTGAGGGCAGCCGGGCTTTGGCTGACTCCGGAATCGGATGCTGCTCCCGATCCCACGCCGGGGAGTTTCGAGCGGGCGGGGACTGGGGTTTCCCACTGGCGGTCGACTTCATTGAGCATGCGGATGCGGGTGTAGTCCCGTTCCGAGCGCATGTGGGTGGAGATGAGGCGTTCGACGCGTTCGAGGCCGCGTCGGGCGGCGGTATTGGTTTCGTCGACGGCGAGGACCTGCTGGAAGGCAGCCTTGGCGGCATTGTAGTCGCCGAGATCCGTGTGGTCGTGCGCGAGGCGCAGGAGGGAGCGCACCTTTTCGACGTTGGCGGTGTGGGCCGGCGTCTGGGCTGGGTTGAAGCGGTCGGGATCGCTGAGGTCTTCCTTGAGGGCTTCCGCGGCTTCCGAGGAAGGATCCATGCCGTCGGTGAGGGCCTCGTTGAGGAGGGCGGCGGCTTTGTCGTAATGTCCCTGAGTGGCGAGCGTTTCCGCGTGGCGGGTGGCGGAGGCGCTGAAGCGTTTGACCGCGCTCTGGCGGAGGTCGCGCACGGCGGCAGCACCGGGTGGGAGGGCGGCGATGGCCTGGCGGTATTTTTCGAGGGCGTCGCCATCATTACCGGCCGAGGCAAGGGCGTCGCCCTGAGCAATGAGGTCCGCGGCGCTGCTGGCATTGGCGGCGCGGCGTTCGGCTTCGCGCGAGGCGGCGCCTGGCGGGGCGGCGAAGGCGATGTGGAGAGGGGCGCTGGTGGAGAGCAGAGCCGCTGCGAGGGCGAGAGACATGGAGATCCCAGTCCGGCTGCGGAGGCCGGTGCGGGACATCGCTGGTGCGGCGGCGTCTGATCCAATGAACATAGGAATTTCCCCTGGAGTGGGACGGGGACAGTAGGCTGGCCTGCGGTTTTTGTAACGGGAAAAATTCAGCTTTTTGCGGCCGTGGCGGCGGTGAGTCAGAGCTTGACAGCGATTTTGCGGGTTGAGCCGGGCGGTTCCGGTGTGATTTCCGTGAAGGTGGCGTTATCCGGGCGGTTTTTGCCGATGCGGAGGGTGAATGATGACTTGGAGAAGACCGGTGGCCGGAATCCAGAGGCGGGGATGCGGCGGGAGTAGAGGACTTCGCCGGAGGTTTGGTCCGTGACCTTGAGGACGGCGGAATCGGTGCCTTCGATGGAGATTTCCGGGAGGTGCGCGGTGGGCGTGCGGCCTTCGGCGTTCATGGGGACCGTGTGTGGCCAGCCGGGAAATTGCTGATCGCCGAAGCGGGGCCAGCATTCGAAGGTGATGGTCTGTTTGGTTTTGTGGAAGCGGGCGAGACCGTAGCCATCGGCGCGCTGTTTTTCGTCATTGATGTCTGCCGGGTTGGCGTAGGCGATCATGGAGATGCGGTTGCCGAGGCCGTCGCGGTAATTGCCTGTCCATGGAAGGGGGCTGCCGGGGACGGGGTGGGGGCCTGCCTTGTGATCGGCTGGTTCCCACCAACGGCCGTAGATGGTGTTGACGAGGGCGGGGCTGGTGAAGGCGAAGGGTCCGTCGCCCCATGCCTCGATGCCGTGTCGGACGAGGACGGCGAGGTGCTGATCGCCGCAGAGGTGGACGGCTCCGGCGCGCCGGAGGTCGGCGAGGGCATGGTTCCGCCGGGACTGGGGCCAGCCATTGCAGTCAAGGTCGGCGAGGAGTCGCTCGCGGGGTTTTCCGTGGAGGTGGACTGCGCCGCAGAAGGCTGTCTGGGAGAGCACGCATTTCGACACGGTGGATTCCCAGTCATCGGTCCAGGACGCGAGGAAGCGGTGCTGGCGCTCGCCGAGCAGGGAGAGGCCGGGAAGGTCGATGGAGGCCGGGTCCCATGACGGGTCATTGACGTGGTCCGGGCGTGGCCCGCGCTGGGGGATTTTGTCCTTCGGGCCCGACTTGAATTTACGGTCTTCGAGGATGGCGAAATCGATGCCGCCGACGCGCAATCTGGTGAAGTAGACCGTAATGTTCTGGTCCACCGGGGTGGGGTCTGCGGGGTCGGGGAGGTGCCATGTCTGCTGGCGCTGGACGAGATTGACGTAGGCGGCTGGGAAGAGGTAGCCACCGTCGGCACCGGCCGGGTGGAGGGAACGCTTGCCGTTTTCGCCCCAGAGGTTGGGATGGCCGACGTCGTGGTCATCGGGAATGGTGATGCAGGGACGGTCGCGGAGGATGTCGCGGAACTGGAGACCGAATTCGATCCATCCGGCGGTATGTTCCGTGTGGCGGTAGGTCTGATCGCCTGCGAAGAAGAGGAGGTCGGGATTCTGGGCGCGGAGGCGGTCGATGATTTCCGGACGCGGGCCGGTGGTGCGGCTGGAATTACAGGAAAGCGAAGCCACCGTGATTTCCTGCTGGTCGGCGGGGTCGCGCCGGATGGTGCCGGTGAAGGTGGCGGATTCGCCGTGGCGGACGCGGTAGGGAGTGGTGGTGGAGTGGTCCCAGTTGGGGATGCGGAAGTGGGCGCTCCATCCCGGGTAGAGGACGGGGGAGCGGGCTTTTTCGACCCACTGGCCATTGATTTCGCATTCGAGGCGGGCCTCGCGTGGTTCGCCTGGTTTGAGGGGGAAGAGCTGGGCGGTTAGCTTGAGGGTGGCCCGTTCGACGGTGTAGAGGGCGAAGGCGACCACCTGATCGCGGGGCACATCCATTTTTGGTGGCGGGTTCGGGCCTTTTGGCTGACGGGTCCACCATGGGCCGGTCGCGAGCGAATCGAGCCCCGGGAATTCCGGGCCGAAGGGCTGTGGTTCCTCTGGTTCCGCTGCGGGGGCGGCTCCGAGGACCAGGGCGGAGAAAGCAGCGAGAAGCTTCATGGGGATGTGCGTGGAAAAGAAAACGGGCCGGTGCCACCGGAGATTCGATGGCACCGGCCCGGTGATGGTTCAGGGAGTGCGGCTCAGGGCTGGGCGATCACCTTGAGGCGGATGAAGTCGGCTGGGTCGCCGGCCGTGCCGCCTTCCGTGCGGAAGGTGTGCCATTCCCATCCTGGGCTGAGAGCCGGCAGTGAGAGACCGGCCTGTACGGACGCGGCGTCTCCCGCACTCAGTTCCGTGGCTGGCACGACACCCCAGCCGGTCACGTCATTGGCGGCTTCGATGAGGTAGTTGACTCCGTCGCGGAGGGCTGCCTGGCGGTTTCCGCTGGCGGCGAAGGAACTTCCCTGACGGGTCGCCACCGTGAGGGTGAGGACATTCTGGCCGCCAAGGGAGGCGAGGGCGACGTAGGAGCGGGCGACTGAGCTACCTGATTTCGGATCGCTGTTGGTGGCGAATTCGAGGAGGTTGCTGGAGCTGTCTCCGTCGTCATCGCCGGCCATGCCGCCGGTGACGCCGTTGTCGGAGGCCCATGTATCGAAGGCGCTGCCGGCTCCTTCCGCCACGCGGATGATGCCATCCGAGGCGAAGCGGCTGGTATCCCAGCGGAGGCCCGCCGTCAGCGGAGCCGCGGCGAAGTCGAAGGTTGGCGACCCCGTGACGCTGGCAGCATCGACGAGATCGAAGCTGTCGCCTGCGACCGGAGAATATCCGGCGAGGGTGACGCGGACCGTGCCGTTCATGCTAAGGGCTCCTGTGATGGCGAGGCGGTCCGTGGTGACGGCGCTGGTGATTTCCGCGTCGAAGACCGAGCCTGAGGCCATGGCGAGGTCGGCACCGAAGCGCAGGGTGGCCACGCCGGGTCCCGGAGCGATGACGCCGCCGGAAGCTGCCGAGGCACTTGCGGTGGCCGTGCCGTTACCCGTGAGGGTGCCGCCGCTGTTCACGGTCAGCGGGCTGGCTGCCAAGGTGGTGCTCAACTGGAGCGTGCCGCCGTCGACGAAGGTTCCGCCGGTGGTGGTGAGCGGGTTGGCGCTCGCGAGGGTCAGCGAACCACCGCCCGCCTTCCGGAGCGAAAGGGCTCCGGTCAGCTGGCTTGCGTAGGTCGTGGTGACTTCCTGATTGACCGTGAGCGTGGCCGGGGCGGCTGAGGTGACCTGCTTGCTGTTCGCGTTGCCCCCGGTGGGCGGATTCGACTGGAGGGATCCGACCGTCTGGTTGAATCCGTTGAGGTCGAGGGCGGCGGCATTGCCGTCGTTCTGGCCGAGGATCATGGTCACGTTGGCCGGGAGGACACCGGCGGCACCCATGCGCAGGGTACCGACGACGACGCCGGAAGTCGCCCAGCTATTGCCGGTCGAGTTGATGGTCCACGTTCCGGCGTCCGTTTTGCTGACGGTGGCATTCGGGAGGTTGATGGTGCCGTTGACGACGCCTGTTCCGGCTCCGCCGCGCAGGAAGAAGACGCTCGAGGGTCCATTGAATCCGAGCGAGCCTTCCGTGACCGGTCCATTGATGGCGATGGAGTCATTGGACACGGTGGAGAACTGGACGATGGACGTTCCGTTTACCTGGATGGGGGCATTGATGGCTCCCCCGGACGAGCTGCCGACCACCTGCGAACGGTAGCTCGTGGTGCCAAGGATCGTGCTGTTCATCACGAGAACCGTGGTCGATGGCAGGGTGAACCCGGCGAGGTCGAGGGTGGTGGCTGCGCCGGCGCCACCTGAGATCGGGTGAGCAAGCGTAAGATTGCCACCGTTGACCGCGGTATTGCTGGCGAGCCGCAGGGTGGTGACGCCGCCGCCATTGGAATCGGCCGTGACATCGCCGGAGAAGCCCTGATTGGCACCTCCGAGGACGAAGGCGGGAGCACCGGCTGCGCCGCTGGTGAAGTTGAGGCTGCCGGCACCCGTGATATTGCCCGGGATATTCACCGTCTGGGCGGCGGTATTGGTCATGCTGATGACTGCGCCGCCGCTGCCGACTTCGATGCTGCGGGTCGCGAGCAGGTCGGTACCGGCCGTGAAGTTGAGGCGGGCACCGTTGCTGATGGCGATGCCGTTTCCGGCGGCCCCGCTGCCGAGGCTGGCGGCGCTGGCAATGGAGACTGTTCCGCCCGTGATGCTGGTGGTTCCTGTGTGGAGGTTCGGGCCGGCGAGGGTCAGGATGGAAGCGCCGGCCTTGGTGATTCCGCCGGGACCGGTGAGTTGGTTGCCGTCCGTGGCAGTGAGCGTGTAGTTCGTCGATTCAGCAGTGACGCCAACGGCGGCCGGCTGCAGGAGGCCGATGAGGGAAACCGACGGATTGGCCGCTCCGTCCGGGAAGACGGCAATGTCAGCATTGTGGAATGTTTCCGCGGCGAAGGGGGCGGCCGTATCGACCCAGTTCACAGACGAACGGAGATCCCATGTGGAGCCAGCGGCACCGGTCCATGCGATTCCTTTTCCTTCGAGGATGTTCACGCTGAGAGCGCTGCCGGAATCGGTGACCGTCGGCGGGACACGGAAATCGGCTGCGCCGGCGACTTCGACCGTTCCGGAACCGGCACGGTTGGTGTAGCGGAAGACCGTCCATGGGCCAGCGCCCTGGGGCAGACCCGTGAGGGAGATCGTGTTCGTTCCGTTGACCGTGACGGTACCGGCGGTGAGGCCTCCGGGTGTGTTCGGGTCGACGAAGAGCGTGCCGCCGTTGAGGGTGAGGGCGGAAGTGGAGACTTCGCCGCCGAGGGAAGCGCCTGCTTCAACGGTGATGCTGGCAGGGTTTGCACCGGCGGGGAGGTCGAGGCGGCCCTGGGAGACGGCCACCGGGCCGGTGAGACCGGCTCCGGCACCGGAGAGGACCGTGTAGCCAGCACCTGTCTTGGTGAGAGAGGTATCGCTGGTGGTGGTGACTGGGGCCGAGACCGTCTGGAGCCCGGAGGGCGGGCTGAAGCCGCCGCTGCCTCCGCCCGTGAAGCTGATGGGGGCGGGGCCTGAGATGTTTTTCGTGAAGGTGATGCCGTTGCCTGCTCCGTTGGTGTCGAGGGTAGTTCCGGTTCCAGCGGTGGTTACGACCACGTCGATGGGGATGGTGATGGCCGGTCCGGTGCCTGTGCCGATGCCGGTATTGTCGACGCGGATGGTGCCGCCGCCGAGGAGCATGGCGGTGGAGACGTTCCGGCCGATGATGCCCCATGTGCTGCGGACATTGAGGGTACCGCCGAGGAGGTTGTAGCGGTCGATGCCGTCCGGCATGTTGGCTCCGGCTCCGTTGTTGCCGCGGTTGTCGAGAACGATCCAGTTCGTGGTGACGGTACCCGCGTTCTGATTGAAGATGCCAGTGCCGTCGTTGCCGAGGTAGATGCCGCCGCCGACAATGGTGGCTGGGTTGGTGGCATTGATGTTGTTGTCACCGGTGGTGCCGGCCCCACCGCCCGCTGCGGTCGACGGGCTATTGAAGGGGGATTCGCCCGTGAGGGTGAGTGTCCCGCCATTCATGTTGTAGACCGAAGTTTCCGTGGGCCAGTGGCCGAGGCGGAGTTGGTCGGCGACGACAACTTCGGTTCCGGGGGCCTGATTGACCGTGCCGCTGGAATTGGCGGCCTGACCGACGCTGAAGTAGCCAGTGCCGATACGGGCTCCGGCATTGATGTTGACGGTGGCCCCGTTGGCAGCGGCCACGGAGACCTGGCCGGAGGTGTGGGTTCCCGTGAGGTTGGCGACCGCGTTCTGACGGGTCTGGCCGACGCGGATGAAGCCACCGGTGAGGGTAGTATCGCCACCCATGGAGATGGGAACGCCATTATCCGAGAAGCCCGGGCCGGTGCAGTCGAGATCGACGAACGTGCGGAGGACATTGGCTCCGCCGCCCGTGATGGTCTGGCCGGGGAGTAGGGTGTAGCCATTGCTGCGGTCGAATCCGATGACGCCGTTGGCTCCATCGCCGTTCACGGTGACGGGGCCGCTGCCGAGCGTACCGGTGGTGCCGCCGTTGCCGACATTGACACGGTAGGATGGGACGCCGCCCGTCTGGGTGTTCTGGCCACCGATGATGGTGGCACCGTAGGAATTGGTGCCCGTCAGGAGGATGGTGTAGCCATTGTTGTAGTTGCTGATGTTGAACTCAACATCGCCTCCTGAGATGGGGCCGCTGATGGTGGCGGTGGAATTGTGGGCGCAGATGCGGGATCCGGGGAGGGCATTGACGGGGCCTGCCCAGACGGAGCCGTTCTCGAGACGGAGAGAGCCGAGGTAACCGCTGGCGTCCTGGTATCCGATGCCGGCGATGGTGATGGCATTGGTGTAGGTCTGGTTGGCAGCCGTGTAGAATTGGGCGCGGTCCTGGACCTCGATGGTGGCGGTACCCACGCCTGCTGCCGAAGGCTGCTGTACCCGGTAGGTGCCGTCGAATGGCGAGAGGAGGCGGAGCGTTCCATTGAATGACGGGCTGGCTCCCTGGAGCTGGACGGCGAGGGCGGTGGTGCCCGGTCCGGCGGTGCGTGGATTGATTTCGACGGTGCCTGGTCCGCTGATGGGGCGGTTGAAGTTGAAGTTGGCGTCGTCGCGGGTGAGGCGGAGGGTGGCACCGGAGGAGACGGCGACTTCCGGGGTGGCACTGAGAACGATGTTGCCGGTGGCGTCGTGGTCGAGTTCGAGGGTACCCTCAGTGACGGCGACGCGGCCGGTCAGGGAATTGGTATTGCTGAGGACCACGGTCCCGGTGCCGGTTTTCACGACATCGCCTGGCCCGGTGAAGCCTGATCCGCTGAGGGTGTAGGTGGTGGCGGCGGTATTGGTGAAATTGGTGCGCGAGGGAGCGACTGGCGCGGCGAGGAAGAGATTTGTATTCGTCGGGCCGTCCGGGAAGATGACTTCGTCGCCCGGCACGAAGGTGGCCGGAGCGGAAGACGACTGGAGTTTCCAGTTCTGGGTGAATTCATCCCATGTACCGTCGAGGGAACCCGTCCAGACGAGCCGGTCATTGGCGGATACCTGGAGGGCGATGGCGCTGCCGGTGTCGACGAGCGAGGCGGTGGCCCGGCCGAATGGCTGGAGGAAGAAATTCGGGACGCCGGGGCTGGTGCCCGTGTAGCTGAGGAGCGGGTAGGTTCCGGGCGTGAGGATACCGCCGGTGGGGAGAATGGTGACGGCCGCGCCGTTGCTGGTGACGCTGCCGGCGGCGATCGAGTCCGTTCCCGCGGCTCCTGCCTTGAAGATGAGGCCGCTGCCTGCGTCGAGGGTGAGGGCGCTGACCGTGCCGGTGCCGAGAGTGGTCGTCCTTCCTGCGCCGAGCGCCCCCGAGCTGACAAGGAGGGAACCATTGATGGTTGAGCCGTTGAGGTTGAGCGTACCTGAACCGGCCTTGGTGAGTCCGCCGGGAGCGAGCACGGTTACCCCATTGAGGTTGAGGTCGTCCGGGGTAGCGGAATCCGCGACATTGATGAGTCCGGGGGCGGCTCCGAACGAGAGTCTGCCGCCGGCTGTGGCATTGATCGAGTGGGCGGCATTGCCGGTGCCGGTGTTGAGGGTTTCGACGGTGCTGCCGAAGCCGTTATCGAGCGTTAGGGTACGGCTGCCGAGGTTGGCGGTGGCGGTAATGCCACTGTTAGCCGAGGCATTGCCCATGCGCAGGCCGGAGAGAGTCTGGTCGAATCCGTTGAGGTCGAGAACGCAGCTGTCCGAGCCGCCGAGCTGCACATTCGCGGCCGAGGAGACGCCATTGGTAGCTCCGACGACCACGGTTCCCGTAGCCACGAGGGAATTGTAGCCACTGCCGCCGCCGGCGTAGATGATGCGTCCGGCGCGGTGGGCGACGCCGACCGTCGACGTGATCTGGCCATTGAGGAGGAGTTCGTTACCGGAGGCAGCGGTGAGATGACCTCCGTTAGTGACATTGGAATTGATGTAGATGGGTCCATTGAGGGTGGATCGGCCGGCCCCAACCCCCTGGATCACGCCGTTCCCGGCCACGGGGGCGCCGCCATTGACGATGAACTCGTTGCCGAGGGTGACGCCGGCATTGATCTGGACGCGGTTGGCAATGCCTGTGTTGGCCGATGGGGCGATGACGATCTGGTTGCTGCCGGCTGCGGCGCTGTTGTTGAACTGGAGGACGCCGCCATTGAGGGTGATGCCGCCGCTGAGGGTGTTGGCGGCGCTGAGGACGAGGGTGCCTCCGGTCGTGCCGGTGGGGGCGGAGGAAACCGTGAGGCCGTCATTTCCGGCGAGCACCGCCGAGATGGTGGCGACGCGGTTGAGCGTCGGGATTTCGGCAGTTCCGGTCGTTACGTCGAGCGTGAGGACTCCCGCGGTCCCCGTGCCGAGGGTCCAGTCATGGCTGGCGGTGGTGGCGTCGGCGAAGCGGAGGCGGCCCACGGTGCGGTTTGCATCGAGGGTGACCGTGCGGGCGGCGGTGATGTTGAGGGTGGAGAAATCGGCGGTGGCATTGGCTCCGGCGGCGATGGCGCTGCTGGCCCAGTTGGTGGCGGTGCCCCAGCCGCCGCCGTTGAGGTTCGTCCATGTGCCATTTGTCTGCGCTTGGGCCTGGTGGGCGGGCCATGCTGCGATCATGGGGGCCACGAGAAGGAACAGACGGGTTGGCAGGAAGCGGTGGAGAGGACGGCGTTTCATGGGTGAAGAATGTGGTCGTTTGTTGATTGGAAAGGCAGCGGCAGACGCGCAGGACCTGCTTCTCCGGGGGGGGGGGGGAAAGCGGGTGGCCGGACTGG
>CAZSDE010000001.1:0-43310 GCA_964605435.1 uncultured Akkermansia sp. | reverse complement strand
CGACCGTGAAGCTTTCGGCGGCCTTGAGACCTGCGCTGGTGAGGGTCCAGCGGACGGCTCTGACGGTGGTGGGATCCGCAGGTTCCGTGGTGCTCCATGTGTAGGGAGATCCCGTGGCGTAGGAAATGGTGACGGTGTTGCCGGTCGGGACCGTCGTGGCCACAGCTGAGCCCGCCTGGTACGTTACGCCGGCGGGAACGTCGTCTTCGATGGCGAAGGGCACGCCGTAATTGGGATCGCCGATGGTCGAAGCTCCGGTATTGGTGGCAGTTATGCTGAAGGGAACCGTGGAGTTTGGCGAGACCGACACCGGAGCCGTCTTGTCGAGGGTGAGGGCCGGAGCGGCTGCGGTCATGTAGGTACCGCCAGCACCGTAGTCTGCATTGAACTTCTCATTATCGTAGCCGGACGCTACTTCCTGGTAGGGGGAGGTACTGGCGACGGAACCCGTGGTGAGCGGCATGAATTCGTAGTACACGAGTCCGATGGCCCCGGTGTTGTTGGGGGGAAGGTTCTCGAAGTAGAGACGGTCCTCGAAGGGCATGAGTCGCTCCGTGCCGTCGTTGAGCTTGACCACCACGATGCCGTAGCACTTGACGAGGCGGAAGTTCAGAGGGCTGTACTGGCCGGGGTCGCCGACGGGCTGCATCCATGCGTTTCTGTCGGGAAGGAGGTCGCCGTTGTTGTCGAATCCGGCTCCGACGGTGCCGAGGTCGTACCAGATCCCTTCGGTGACAATGGCTCCGGGGATGCGGGAAGAGCCCGAGGCTGGACGCCAACCGAGGCTGGCCTCGATGGCGGCGAGGTACTCCGGGGGGACCTTGGAGGTGGTGTTCGGATTGATCTTGTTCGCCATGGCGGCGATTTCGTTCCGCATGGTCACCTTGGCGGTCACGTTGGTGCTGTGGGTACCGGCTCCGGACTGTGCGGAGGCCCAGGCGTCGTAGTTGAGCCAGAGGTCATCGGTGACGACGGGTGCCTGGCCGGTGACGGCGCGGCCGAGCGAATCCTTCTGGGGATACGTCACGAAGAAGTACTGGACCGAGGAAGCGCCTGGTGGCAGGGAGGCGATGCTGCGGACGGCGTCGATGGCACCGCCCGGCATGACGAGCTGGAAGGTTCCCGCGTAGCCGCCGGAGCCGGAAAGGCTGACGGTGCGGGAGGGAAAGATGCCGGGGGATCCGGTCGAGGTGCCTGCGTCGTAATCGCCAAGATTGACGAGCACGTTGGAGAGGGGGGTGGCACCGGTATTGGTGATGCGGACCGCGAGGTGGGCGGCGGCTGGGCCCTTGGTGGAGGGACTTTCCACGTTGGAGTCGACCACGAAGTTGTAGGCCGTGATGATCTCCATCTTGAGCGGACCATCGGAGACGGACTGAGCCGATGCGGCCGGAATGGAAGCTGCCGCTATGGTGGCGAGGGCGAGGTTGCGCAGGGAGCGCCACCGTTTGGGCAGAGAGAAGCAGAGATTCGGGAAGTTCATGCCTTGGGAAATCGGTTGGGAATGGGGAAGTGTGGGGTCAGGCCGAGTGGGTCGGGGTGGTGCGGCGGCGGCGGGTGGCGGTGGAGATGGCGAAGGCCGTGGGGATGGCGAGGGCGAGGGTGCCCGAGGGTTCGGGGACGCTGTGGGTCTGGTAGCCGTAGGTGCCGCCGGGGACGGGCGTCCATTCGCCACCCTGGGCGTCGGTTTCGTCGCCGATGCCGCCGAAGGGGACGTCGTGGAAATTGGGAGTGCTGACGAGGTCCCAGAAGAGCGGCGCGGTGGTCTGATCCGATCCCGTGGTGTCGGGGAAGAGCCATGTCTCGTTGGTGGCGAGCAGCCATTCCGTGGCGGCACCGATGGAGGTCGCGTTGCGGACCCACATGTACGCGGCCTCTCCGGCGGGGACGGTGAGGTTGTCGGTGAGGACAACGGTGCCGGAGAAGTAGGTTGTGGGGGAGGTCGTCCAGGTGGCGAGATCGACGGGTTTCCATGCGGCGGCCCAGAGGTCGAGATTGCTGCTGGTGGGCTGAAATCCGCCGTCGAACCATCCGAGTTCGACGATGTAGCTGGAGTCCCAGAGGGTGGTGCCGTCGCTGGCGTAGCCCGAGGCTCCGGCTTCGCCACCCCAGAAGATGGAGATGTCGCCGTAGGTGGTGGTGCAGCTGGCGAGGGCCAGCAGGAAGGAAGCGGAGTGGCGCGACAGGGCGCGTTTCGGGATCATGGCTGTAGTTGAGGAAGTTGGTTGGTGCTGAGGGAATCGGGGAGCCCGAGCCGGGCCTGCGGGGGTGGAAAATGATCCCCGGGGCTCCGGTTTCAGGCGTTAGGGCATTTGTTGAGAGGGGGGACCTTTTGGGCCAGGAGCGCAGCAATAACAAATTCCTATTGCTGTTTTTTTTAAAAACACAGCAGTTGTTAGATATTTTAGTTATTCGCTGGTTATGAGGATGTATCGTTTGCTGCGGTGGCTGGATCGGCCCATGCCGTCTGGATTTGTGCGCGAGTTGGCTGCTGGAAGGTCCGTCCGCCGCGGAGTTACCGCAGTGTCTGTGTCTGCTTTGTGAACAGAGTGCGGGCACTGCTTTTGTTAGCATTTTGATAATTAGTAATTTACCATAAGCTAGGAATCCTAATTTTGGGATTTTCATCCTACCTTATTTCTCCGTTTTCGGGGACTTGCGTGGCTGGGGGTGGTGGCTGAGCGGTTTTGGATGAACAAAGATGCGAGTCGCAGAGGAGCCGTGGTGCGGTCGGTGGGGGCGGTGTCGCTGGTGAGGAAGAGCCGGGCCGATATGGCGGAGGAAGCGTTGCGGAAGCTGATTGTGGAGGGGCGGTTTCCGGAGGTGCTGCCTGGGGTGAGGTTTCTGGCGGAGGCGCTGGGGGTGGGGGTGCCGACGGTGTCGGAAGCACTGCAGCGGCTGCGGGCGGACGGGTGGATTGAGAGCCGGGGGCAGCGGACGCGGTTTGTGGTGCGGGGGGAGGTGGTGGCGCGTGGGGTGGCGGCGGAGGCTGCTGGGGATGAGGGGACGCGGCATCTGGTGGTTTTCACGCCGCGGGATCTGGCGGCGACGCCGCATGAGCCTTTCTGGAAACTGATGACGAGTCTTGCCGAGAGGCTGACGCCGCATGGCTGGACGATGCGGGTGCACTCGGTGGATTACGGGCATGACAAGCGGAACCGGGCACCGTGGGATGCGCTGCTGCAGGTGGAGCAGCCGCAGGCCTTGATTGTGGCGCGGGGAACGCCGTGGCTGGCGGACTGGTCGCGCAGCTGCGGGGTGCCGACGTTTTTCTTCAGCGGGAACGAGGGAGGGTTTCCGGTGCCGGTGGTGGGTTATGATGGGGGGGAAATCATGCAGAAGGCGATCCGGGAGCTGATTCTGCTGGGACATCGCTCTGTGGCGATGCCGATGATGGGGAGGCCGCAGTCGTTTGTGCGTGGTTTCCGGCGGGATGCGGAGGCGGTGTGCCGGGAGATGGGGGTGGGGATCAGCCTGCAGACGCCGCTGGGTGGTTCGTTTTCGCGGGAGGCGATGCTGGCCTGTCTGGAGAAGCTATGGCAGCGGCCTGCACCGACGGCGCTGATTCTGGTGTCGTGGTACGAGTACCTGGCAGCGAGCGGGTGGCTGGCGAACCGGAGGATACGGGTGCCTCAGGATGTGTCGATGGTATCGCTGGTGACTGATCCCACGTCGACATGGATGGTTCCTGAGCCGACGCGGTTTGAGCATAGCGAGGACGAGTTGTCGGAAGTCCTTGCTGGCTGGGTGCTGAGGCCGCCGGCGCTGGAGGGCGGCAGGGCTCCTAAGGTCATGCTGCCTGGTCGCTGGGTTCCGGGTCGGTCGGTGGGGCCGGCGCCGAGGATCCGCGTGGCCCCGGCGGGATCACCATGAATCGGTGCGGAAGGGGGAGGCGGGGAGGCCGGCGCGGTTGTAGAGGTTGGCTCCGGCTGGGTTGCTGGAGAAGGCGTAGCGGACGGCCACGGGTGCGGGCACTTGCGGGGACGAGACCGTGACGGTGTGGCCGTCGATGGTGGCGTTGGCCCAGTGCCATTGGCGGTCGTTTCCGGCGATGGCGAAGCGTTCCAGTCTGGCTCCTTTGGTTTCCGTGGCGGGCAGGCGGCCGGATTTGGTGGCGGTGATGAGGCCTTGATCGGTGTGGTCGAAGTGGATGCGGGCGGTTTGGCCTTCGATGGTGAGTTGGCGGAAGAGGGGGCCGCTGACGGTAAGGTCTGTTTTCCCGTAGTTTCTGGCGAGGGCCCAGAGGGCGAGGCGTTCGCCGACATCGGCCTTATTGGCTGGGTGGATGTCTTCGGCGTCACCGATGTCGATGGCGCAGGCCATGCCTGTGTGGGGGATCTGGAGGCACTGGCGCTGGACGTCGCGGATGGGGCCCCATTCCCCGCCGGCTGGATCCGGATTGGGTTTCTGCCATGCGGCGAGCTGGACGAAGTAGAAGGGCATTTCCGGGTTCTGGAACCACGAGCGCCATGCGGTGATCATGGCGGTTTTCTTTTCGAGGTAGAGGCTGGCGTCGGCATTGTTTTCGCCCTGGTACCAGAGGACGCCGTGGAGGCTCATGGGAATGAACGGGGCGACGTGGCCGTTGTGGAGGGTGGTGCAGCGTGGGCGGTGGGCTTTTTCGCCGAAGGGGAATTCCGGGAAGGAAGGCGGCAGCGGGATGGGGGTGGCGGCCGACTGGGCGGCGCGGGCCTGATCGATCCACGACTGCATGGGGGCGAGGGCGGCGGCGAGTTCACGCTGGTACTGGGCGAGCGAGTCGCGCATGACGCGCGCGTAGGGTTCGAGTGATGGAGTATGGAGGAGGGTTTCCTGGGACATCCAGAGTTCGATGTTGGTGCCGCCGACGGCATTGGTGATGAGGCCGATGGGGACGCCGGTGGCGGACTGGATGCGGCGGGCGAAGTAGAATCCGGCGGCGCTGAAGCTGTGGGCGGTGGCCGGGGAGCAGGTTTGCCATTGGCCGCGGACGTCGTCCTGCGGGGTGCTGGCGAAGTGGTATTCCGTGCGGAAGTGGCGGATGGTTGGGAAGTTGGCGCTGGCGACGTCTTCCGGTGCCTTGCAGGCACCGAGGGACCAGTCCATGTTTGACTGTCCGCTGCAGAGCCAGACGTCTCCGAGGAGGATGTCCGTGCGGGAGATGGTTTCCGTGGGTGAGCTGATGGTGAGGGTGAGGGGTTTGGTGGAGAGCGGCTGGGGTGCGAGCGTGGCGATCCAGCGTCCGTCCGTTCCTGCGGTGGCGGTGGACGTTTCAGATCCGAGGGAAACCCGGATGGTTTCGCCCTGAGAGGACCAGCCCCAGATGCGGAGCGGCTGGCCGCGCTGGAGGACTGCGTGATCCGTGAAGAAGCTGGGCAGACGGAGCTCGGCGTGGGAGGTGCCGAGGGCGGCGGCGAGGACGAGGGCGGCAGTGGCGGGACGCTTCATGACTGCGAGCATGCGGCAGGTGAGGCGCATTCCGCAACGTCTGTCCTGCCATGAAATGCGGTGGGGGCGCTTATGCATTCGGGCTGGGGGGGCCGCTTCCGGCGGTGCGTAGTGGACGGTGGGCCGTGGCATGCTGACACTGGCCACATGCCTGCAACCCGGCTGATGAGAATTTCGTGGCTTGCCTCGGCGGCACTTCTGGCTGGGGCTGGCTGGGGCCGCGCGCAGATTTTCGGGCATGATGGTTTTGAGGAATACGCGGCCGGTGCTCAGCTTGAGAGTGGCTCCAATGGCTCGGCGGGTACGGGTTTGGCGGGGGGGGTTCGGCTGGTCAGGAGGCTACGATGTGAACAATGCGATCAAGTCGCTCGTGAAGGCCGAGAACCGGTCCAGCAGTCCGGTGGTTTATGAGAACGGGGAGGTCCGGATCCATGGGGGGGTGCGGGCGCTGCGGCTTTGGGACAATGCGAATGGGACGCCGGTTGTGCTGCGGAGGCTGGGGCGCGAACTACCGGCGGTGGCCGGTGTCAGTGTGTGGTTCAGCTTTCTGTTCCGGACGAACAATGCGGATCCGCTGGCGAATCAGGACTTTCTGCAGCTGGGTTTTGACGAGGAAGCGATGCCGGTGCCCGGCAATCCCCGGCTCAGCGTCGGTTTGAACACGACCGGCACGGTATTTCCTCCGTCGCAGCCGTTCCGTTTCTTTGCGCGTGCCGACACGGCGACGGCGGCGACTGTCTTTGATGATTCGGCCGGCGTGGCTGCAGGCACAACGTACCTGCTGGTGGGGTGCATCCGGAACAATGGGTTCTTTCACAACCGGGTGGAGCTGCATGTGAATCCGGGGTCGTGGCAGGAACCGCCCGTGCCTTCCGCAGTTTCGGAAGCCGCCAGTGGACCTGCTGTGCTGAGCCGGCTGCTGCTGCGCGCATCGGCACTCGACAATGGGGATGTCTATGTGCTCGACGAGCTACGGGTGGGGTTCAGCTATGAGAGCGTCGTCATGGCGGAAGTACCGGCGCTGCGGCTGGCGTGGGATGCGGCCGGAGCTCGCGCGGGTCTGGTGGGGATGCTGCGCTGGCCAGCGCAGCGGTTTGCGGTGCTGGAAGCGGCGGCGGCACCGGGTGGACCGTGGGAATCGGTCGGGATGGAGGGACGGAGCCTGACCGGGGGCGACTGGCTGCTGCCGGTGGCTGTCCGGGGTGACGAGCCGCGGCGGTTTTTCCGGCTCCGCGAATGAGGGAAGCAATTCCATTGGCGGTGGTCCGGTCCCGATCCAGTATTTTTCCGTTAGTAATCTCTGATTTCCTGACAAACCCGCAATGTCACCCGCCTTGGATTTTCCCGATACGATCTGGACGTGGATTGAGCAGGACAGCCGTTCGCCGCAGTGCTGTGAATGGTTCTGCGAGACGTATCGTCCGGCGGTGCTGGGCTATCTGCGGCGGCGTCTCCCGGAGCAGGATGCGGAGGACGCCTGTCAGGATTTCTTTGCGACCGCGGTGATTGGTCGTGGATTTCTGGCGCAGGTCGACCGGACGAAAGGCCGGCTGCGCAGCTATCTAGGGTCGGCTCTGGATCATTTTCTGGTTTCGCGGCACCGGGCGGTGACAGCGGGGAAGCGCGGTGGCGGGATGCAGCATGTACAGCTTGATGGCGGGGATGGGGCCGATGGTGTTGGTGGGTCCGTGGTGCTGACCGATCCCGGGGCTGGGCCGGATGCGGCTTTTGACCGCGAATGGGCGGTTCATCTGATGAATCTCGCGGTGGAGGCAGCCCGGCGTGATTTCATCCGCAAGGAGCGCGAGGCCTTGTTTGAGGCGCTGCTGCCGCTGGTTCCCGAGAAGGGTCCCCGGCAGGAGGACGTGGCCGCGGTTCTGGGAATCAGTGCTCCGGCCCTGCGGGTGGCGCTCAAAAGACTCCGTGGCAGGATCAGCAAACGTCTCGAAGACGAAGTGAGGCGGACGCTGCGCCATCCGGCCATGTTTGATGAAGAAATCGCGGCCGTGAAGCAGGCCCTCGGGAGCTAGGACGGCGGCAGCTTATTGCCTCACCGCAACAATCCGTTCATTTTTTCTTGAACATTCCAAAGATTCTGGTTTTCTGCGTTCTTCATGTCATCCGCAGTGATCAGAGATCGAGAGACCGGAATGGGTCGGAGCAATGGGCTGACGTCCATTGAGATGGATGTGATTGGGGTGTTTGTGAATGCGGTGAAGCTTTTGGGGATGCCGCGTTCGGTGGGGGAGATTTATGGGTTGCTGTTTATTACGCCGGAGCCGCTGCCGCTTGATGCGTTGGTGGTGCGGCTGGGGATCAGCAAGGGGTCGGCGAGTCAGGGATTGAAGGTGCTGCGGGGGCTTGGGGCGGTGAAGCAGGTGTATGTGGGGGGGGATCGGCGGGATCACTATGCGGCGGAGACTGAACTGAAGAAGCTGGTGGCGGGATTTATCCGTGAGGAGGTGAGTCCGCGGCTGGAGGAGGGAGGGGAGCGGCTGGAGCAGTTGCGGGCGGCGGCGGATGGTGCGGAGGAAGGGCTGGTGGAATTTTACCGGGCGCGAGTGGGCAAGCTGAGTCAGTGGCATGCGCGGGGTCAGGCGGTGCTGCCGCTGCTGACGGGGTTGCTGGACTGAGGTGGGAGCGCAGAGGAATTTACCCGAACTCATGGCAACACAAACACAACCAGACGACCTTCGGTGGCGCTGCATCCGCGGCAAGCCGAAGGGGGAGCATCTGGCGGCGCAGCATCTGGCGGCCGCTGGGTACGAGGCATTCTGTCCGCGGCTGCGGCATCAGAAGAAGACGGTGCGTGGGAAGGTATGGTATGTGGAGGCTTTGTTTCCGGGGTATTTGTTTGCGCGGTTCCGGCCTGAGGGGGTGCGGCATGTGCAGGCGACGCCCTTTGTTTCGCAGGTACTGACCTTCATGGAGGATTTCGGGGCGGTGCCTGATGCGGTGATCCGGGATTTGCGTGAAGTGGTGGATGAGAAGGACAGTATCACGGTGCCGCTGACGATTGAGGCTGGGGAGGTGGTGGAAGTGGTGGAGGGACCGCTGCGTGGGCAGGAGGCGAAGGTGACGCGGGTGCTGCCGGGGGCGCAGCGGGTGCGGGTGCTGCTGGAGTTCCTTGGGAACCAGCATGAGGTGGAGATGTCGATTCTTTCTGTACTGAACGAGCGGAATCCGCGTGAGGCCGTTTTCTGACGGGCCTTGTGTGGAGTCATAGGAACGGCTGTCCCTGTGGGGATGGAGGTTCCGCCCTCTCGAGCCATCTGCGACGGTGATTCTATGTCTCTGTTGTCTCTGTTGTCTCTTTTCTTTTTTTCTGCCGTGCGGCTGGAGTGGATGATTCCACCTCTGGCCGGGGGCGGCAGCATGTTTACAAGGCAGTGAAGGAGCGGGTTGATGTACTGATTGCCGGCGCTGGATTTTCCGGGCTGGTGCTGGCTGAGCGTTTTGCGGCGCACGGCCTGCGGGTGGCTGTGGTGGAGAGGCGCGGGCACATCGGGGGGAATGCGTGGGACCGGACCGATGCCAATGGGGTGCTGTATCATGTGTATGGCCCGCACTATTTCCGGACGAACAGCCGGAGGGTGAGGGAGTATCTGAGCCGGTTCACGGAATGGCAGCGGGTGACGTATCGGATCCAGAGCTGGACGCATGGACGGTACTGGAGTTTTCCGGTGAATCTGGCGACGTGGGAGCAGCTGCAGGGACGGTCGGGGACCGCAGCGGAATTTGCGGCGTGGCTGGACGCGGTGCGGATTCCGTGTGACGCACCTGCGAACAGCGAAGAATTCATCCTTTCCGTGGCTGGGCCGGAACTGTACGAACGCTTTTTCCGCGGGTACACGCGGAAGCAGTGGGGTCGGGAGCCGCGGGAGCTTGATGCATCGGTTTGTGCGCGCATTCCGATCCGGACGGCGCGGGACGACCGCTATCTGCGGGAGGAATTTCAGGCACTGCCCTCGGAGGGATACACGCGGATGTTCGAGCGCATGATTGACGCATCGCCTGGGCTGCAGGTGCATCTCGACACCGATTTTCTGGAGGTGCGGCGGCACTTCGAGGCGCGGCACACGATCTACACTGGTCCGGTGGATGCGTATTTCGGCTATTCGCATGGCCGGCTTCCCTGGCGGTCGCTGCGGTTTGAAGCGGAATCATTCACTGGCGGGGAACTGGAGCGGGCTGGACGGGAAGCGGTGTCCGGACGGCCTGGTTTCTGGCAGCCGGCCCTGCAGGTGAACTATCCGAACGATCATGAGTTCACGCGGATTGTGGAGATCAAGCATGCGACTGGTCAGGCGACGCCGCACACGAACATTGTGAGGGAGTATCCACTGGCCGATGCGCCGGGCCGGGAGCCGTATTATCCGGTCCCTGCACCGGATGCCCGGGCGCTTTATGCGCGCTACAAGTCCCTCTCGCAGGGCGAGAGCGGGGTGACATTCTGCGGCCGGCTGGCGACCTATCAGTACTACAACATGGATCAGGTCACCGGAATGGCGCTGCATGAATTCGACCGCCTCACTTCCGAGGGCGGGCCGTTTGCGGGGCTGCGGGAGCGGACGGGAGGACCGTGAATTTCATTATCATTGCAACATCAACCCATAATCTACCTTTATGACACCCAAAGAAAAACTGTCGGCCGGCACTGCGGTGATCGGCGTTCTTGGTCTTGGCTATGTAGGGCTGCCGCTGGTGCTGGGCTTTGCGGAGAAGGGAATCCGGGTGATTGGATTCGATGTGGACCAGCGGAAAGTGGACGCGCTCAATGCGGGGACCAGTTACATTCAGCACATCAGTGCCGGGCGGGTGGGATCGTCGGTGCAGGCGGGACTGCTCAGTGCGACCTCTGATTTCGCGCGGATTCCGGAAGTGGATGTGATCATCATCTGTGTGCCGACGCCGCTGGACCGTCATCATGAGCCGGACCTGAGCTATGTGCGGGCCACGCGTGACACCATTCTGCCGCATCTGCGGGCTGGGCAGCTGGTGTGTCTGGAGAGCACGACGTATCCGGGAACTACCGAGGAGGAATTTCTCGGGCAGATCGAGGGCCGGGGCTTTACGCTGGGGAAGGACTACTTCCTTGTCTTCTCGCCGGAGCGTGAGGATCCGGGCAATCCTGAGTTTCACGGCACAGGGATTCCGAAGGTGGTGGGCGGGCACACAGCCGCCTGTCTTGAGCAGGGGGTGGCGGTGTATGGGGCGATTTACGGAAAGGTGGTGCCGGTGACTTCGACGCGGGTGGCTGAGATGGTGAAGCTACTGGAGAACATTTTCCGGGCAGTGAACATTGGACTTGTGAACGAGATGAAGACCGTGGCCGACGCCATGGGCATCGACATCTGGGAAGTGATTGACGCCGCGAAGACTAAGCCGTTTGGGTTCACGGCTTTCTACCCCGGGCCGGGTCTGGGCGGGCACTGCATTCCGATTGATCCCTTCTATCTCACGTGGAAGGCGCGGGAGTTCGGAATTCACACCCGCTTCATTGAGCTGGCTGGGGAGATCAATGAGGGGATGCCTGGCTATGTGGTGAGGAGGGTGGCGGAGCGGCTTAACCGGGACCGCAAGGCCCTCAACGGCAGCCGGATTCTGGTGATGGGGCTGGCGTACAAGGCGAATGTCGATGACATGCGGGAGAGTCCGACCTTCCATCTCTTTGATCTGCTGAAGGCGCAGGGTGCGGAGATTGCGTATCACGATCCGCACATTCCGGTGGTTACTCCGACGCGGGAGCATGCTGAGTACACTGGCATGAAGAGCATTGCGTGGGACCGGGAAACGGTGGGTTCGTTTGATCTGGTGCTGATTTCCACGCATCATGCGGCGGTGGATCTCGAGGAACTGGCGGCGTGGGCTCCGTGCATTGTGGACACGCGCAATGCCATGGCGAAGGTGCGCACGTCTCCTGGACAGGTGACCAAAGCCTGACACCGTTCTACGGTCATGAAACCCGGAGACTCCGTAGCCTCGATCTATCTGGATGGCACCTATGCGGCGAAGAATTCGTCGTTTGGTGACGACAATGCGGCGTGGAAGGCTGCCGGGGTGCGCCGGATGCTGGCGGCGCAGGGTTGGTCTGCCTCGCGGGTCTGCGAGATTGGCTGCGGCGGGGGTGGGATCCTTGTGGAACTCGCGAAGCATCTTCCGGACACGCAGTTCACCGGGTATGAACCGATGCCTGAGGCATATGCCGTGTGCCGGACGCGGGCCGGGGGCCGTCTGGAGTTTCTGCATGAATCGCCAGCG
Organism: uncultured Akkermansia sp.; assembly: GCA_964605435.1. GTDB lineage: Bacteria > Verrucomicrobiota > Verrucomicrobiia > Verrucomicrobiales > V1-33 > V1-33. The sequence goes on along the minus strand of CAZSDE010000001.1, from coordinate 31,622 downwards.
GGCAAGGTTCTCGAGAAGCCGTTTGATGTGGCGCTCTGTCTGGATGTCTTCGAGCATGTGGAGGACTACATGGGATTTCTGCGGAGTCTGCGCGGGCTGGCGCGGCATTTCATTTTCCACATTCCGCTGGATATGAATGCGCAGATGGTTTTCCGGCTCGAGCCCATTGTGCGGGTGCGGCGCGAGGTGGGTCACCTTCATTATTTCTGCAAGGAGACGGCGCTCGCGACGCTGCGTGACACTGGTTACGTGGTGGACCGGTGGTTCTATACGGACAGCAGCACGAGTTCGTATGCGAACTGGAAGTTCCGCCTCATGAAGCTGCCGCGGAAGGTATTGTTTGCGCTGGCTCCGGACTTCACGGTCCGGGTTCTGGGCGGCTATCCTCTCATGGTGGCGGCCACGCCGGGGACGTGACTGGCTTTCCCTGTAAACTCCTGTAATCCGTGAAGAAGACCGCTGTCATCGGAGCCGGCCCGTGGGGTCGCAATATTGTCAAGACCCTGCATGGCATGGGGGCCCTTCATTCCGTGGTGGAAGCCGACCCGAAGGTTCGCGGGATGCTTGCCGGGGATTTTCCGGGGGTCACGGTACTTGCTGACTATGGGGAACTGCTGGGTGATGGCACGGTGGGGAGTGTGGCTGTGGCGACCCCGGCTCCGACGCATCACCGGGTAGCGAAGACCTGTCTGCTGGCTGGCAAGGACGTCTTTGTGGAGAAGCCGATCGCGCTGACCTCGGTGGAAGCGGAGGACCTTGTGGAAGCGGCGGAGCGCGGCGGGAGGATTCTTATGACCGGGCATCTGCTGCTGTACAAGCCGGCCGTGATTTTTCTGAAGGAGTACCTTGCCGCGGGGCAGCTTGGCCGGGTCTTCACCTTTCATCAGGAACGGATGAAGCATGGCAAGGCGAGGGCGGTGGAGAATGCGCTGTGGAGTCTGGGGGTTCATGATGTGGCCGCCCTGCTGCATCTGGCGGGGTCGGTGGTGACGGGCGTGAGTTTCAGTGGTCACTGTGGATTGCAGGCTGGGATCGAGGATGACACCTATCTGCATCTGACCTTTGCGGATGGGGCGGTGGCGCATCTGCATAATTCGTGGCTGTGGCCGGAGGACCGGCGGGGGCTGCGGATCATCGGGGAGCGCGGGATGCTTTGTTATGATGAGAAGAGCGAGACCGTGACGCTGGTGCGGAAGACGATCGACCGGGCTCTGGCGAATGTGGATGGCGGCACGGAAGTGCTTTTTACGGCTCCGGCCGGGCATCAGGCCCTCGAGGCGGAACTGAGGCATTTTCTGGAATGTGTCGAGAGCCGGGGCGTGCCGCGGTCGTGCGGGAGGAACGGGTTGGAAGTCGTACGGATTCTTGAGCGGGCGGGCGGGAGCCGATGAATTCCGCGCTGCGGAGGCCGGTGCTGCGGAGTCTTGAGGCGCTGCGGGGCATCGCGGCGCTGGGAGTGGTCATTCATCATGCTTTTGGCATGGCCAGTCTGCCGTGGCATTATGGGAAGACGTTTCTGGGCAATGTGTCGCTGGCTGGGCAGCTGGGGGTGGATGTATTCTTTGTGCTGAGTGGGTTTCTGATGGCGTGGACCAATCCGCGGGAGGGATGCGGCGGCGGGGACATCTGGAATTATGCGGTGCGGCGCTTCTGCCGGATCTATCCTTTTTACTGGGTGGTCTGTGCGCTGTATTTCCCGGCGCATTATCTGCTGAGAAAGGCGAATGGGATGGAGGGATTTGGGTGGGGTGAGGCGGTGAGCAGTCTGCTGCTGCTGCCGGGGGAGAGGGATCCGCTGCTGGGGGTGGCGTGGACGCTGCGATTTGAAGTGATGTTCTATCTTCTGTTCATTCCCTTTCTGGTGCAGCGGAGGCTTGGCTGGGCCGTGTGGATTGTGCTGGGGCTGCTGGCAATCGGGTCGGCATGGAGTGGAGCGGGGCTGCGGTCGCCATGGCTGCAGCAGATGCTGTCGCTGCGTTCGCTGGAGTTTCTGGCCGGGGTGGGGGTGGCGGTCCTTGTGGGGAGGGGATGGTTTCGTGGCCGGGCGCGCTGGGTTCTGGCGGGTGGCATGCTGCTGCTGGCGGCGGGAGGCTGGCTGGAAGTCCGTCATGGGGCGGCGGCGGGTTCGTGGCGCTGGCTGCTTCATGGATTGGCGGCGTCACTGATGGTGGCTGGGCTGGTCGGGTGGGAGCAGCAGGGTCAGACGGTGCCGGGATGGCTGGGCTTGCTGGGGTCCTGTTCGTATGGGGTGTACCTTGTGCACATGCCAGTGCAGGAATGGCTGTTCATGAATGCGGGGCACTGGTCTGGGCGCGCGTCGGGGTGGGCGCTGCCGGTGACGGTGGTGGTGGGTTTGCTTTCGCTGGCTGCCGGGGTGGTGGCCAGTCTGCTGGTGGAGAAGCCGCTGCTGCGGTGGTGCCGGCGGGTGATGGAGTCGAGGCCATGAAATCATTGCCTTCATGGATGCTGCTGGCCGCGGTGGCCGTGCTGAGTGCCGTGGTGTTCGCCCGGTTTCCGCGGAATGAGATCGATATCGAATTCTATCCCTGCTTTGCGGAGTCGGTGGCTGGTGGCTGGCGCTGTCTGATTTCGATGGATCGTCTGCAGCATCCTGATGCGGTGATGGCGTACGGCAGCTGGCCACCGGGATATGCGTTCGGGCTGGGGTTGCTGGGGAAGGCCGGACTTTCCTATGCGCTGGCGGTGCAGCTGTGGAATGCGGTGATTCTGCTCGCGGGCGGATGGTTCATGCATGGTCTGTGTCGGCGGCTGGGCTGGGGACGGGGCTGGCCGGCCGTTGGCTTTGTGCTGCTGAGTCCGGCTTCCTGGCTGACGGGGACGATGGCCTTTCCTCACATCTTCACGGTGGCTGTGATGACGGGAATGCTGTGGTCGGCATCCTGCGTGCTGAGTGGGCCGTGGACCCGTCGGGCGGCGCTCGGCTGGGGACTGGGTGCTGGTCTGGCGGGAGCATGGTGTCACTGGGTGGCATTTTTCGTGATGCCAGCGCTGCTGATTTCGCGGGGTCTCGTGGTTGGCTGGCGTGGACCGTGGCCGCTGGGGCTGCGCTGGTGGCTGGCCGGCTGTGCGGCGGGCCTTGCGGCTGGGTTGCTGGTGCTGCTGGTGCTGCAGCTCTGGGTGCTGCGGGATCCGGCGGTCCTGACGGTGCCTGGCGCGGGTTTGGCAGACCGGATCCGGCTGCGGGTTCTGCCGGGGATCCGGGGGATGGCGGGCTCCCTGTTCTTCGGTGTTGTGCGGTTTCTGGTGGCGGGCGGGCTGGTGGTGGTCCCGCTGGCGTGGTGGGTGCGCGGGAGGGTGCGGGAGATGATGTCGCGCGAGCAGGCCGTGGCGCTGCTGGCGCTGCTGCTGACAGCTGTGGGTTTCTCGGTGGGGCTCAGTGGGGAGACCGGGGTACCGACGCATATTTTCCATGGGCGGCTCTTTGTGCCATTTCTCGCGCTGGCATTTCTGGCTGTGTGGATGGCGGGTGGAAGAATGCTGCGGACCGGCATGGCGGCGGGTGTGGCCATGCTGACCGGGCTGGCCGTGGCTGGGGAAGACTTGCTGCCTGACCGCATGGTGACGAGTCCCCTGCTGGACCGTCTCGAGCCTGGTTTTCAGGGTCCGGTGGAGCAAGTGTCGGCGTTGCCGGTGACCAGTGAGGTGTCCGGGTCCTCTTTGGTGAGGACCGTGGTCAAGCAGGCGGTCGCCCTGTCTCTTCCGGAACTGGCGGCGCGGGGCATTGAGAACCGGGGGAAGACGCATGCATGGCTGCGGGATCACCGGGATTTTCTGCAGTCGGCAACCACTTCCGGAGACATCCTCGTTGGTTGGCATGCCATGAGTGTGACGGCACCGTGGGAACTGGACCGGTGTGTCACTGGAGCGGCTGATTCCGGGCAGTTGCGGCCCCTGGTGGCTGGGCTGCGGGACCGGTTGCCGTCTGGCCGGGTGGTCGTGGCGGTGCCCTCTGGGTTTCCTGCGGCCACGGTAGGCTTGCATCTGGGCTTGCCCGCCGACGCCCTTGCGGAGGCTGGATCCTCCTCGGATCTGCGGTTGTTTCGAATCATTGGTCCCTGAATTTCTCTCAGCCATGCCATACTATGCCCATCCGACTGCCGTCATCGATGCTCCGGTCACCATTGGCGAGGGGACGAAGATCTGGCATTTTGCGCACATCTGTCCTGGAGCCCGCATCGGGGAGAACTGCATCTTTGGTCAGAACACGATGGTGGCGAACGACGTCGTGATTGGTTCCAATGTGAAGGTGCAGAACAATGTGGCCATCTACACCGGGACCGTGGTGGAGGACGACGTCTTCCTTGGGCCTTCGTGTGTGCTTACCAATGTCACCAACCCGAGGAGTCAGGTGAAGCGGCACAGTCTTTATGAAAGGACCCTGATCCGGCGGGGGACGACCGTGGGAGCGAATGCGACCATTGTATGCGGGATCACCCTGGGGCGGTACAGCTTTGTGGCGGCCGGGGCGGTGGTGGCCAAGGACGTGCCCGACTATGGTTTCGTGATGGGAGTGCCGGGGCGGCTGAGTGGATGGATGAGCCGGCATGGGCATCGGCTGCAGTTCGGGTCGGACGGGCAGGCCCGTTGTCCGGAATCGGGCTTTGTCTATGAACTGCGGGACGGCGTGGTCCGGTGTCTCACCCTTGGGGAAGACGATCCCCTGCCCCCCGAGCTTGCGGCGGGAACACTTTCATACGACGAATTCAAGTCGGCGGCCCGCTGACTGGCCCTTTCTTCCCTGTAAAACATCCCTGACCATTCCACTGCCGTGAAAGTACCGCTTCTTGATGTCAATGCTCAGAACCTTCCGCTCGAGGCCGAGCTGACGGCAGCCTTCACTGGTGTGCTGCGGAGCGGTCAGTTCATCATGGGACCCGAGGTGGAAGCGCTGGAGCGGGAATGTGCGGCCATGGTGGAGGCGAAGCATGGGATTGGCTGTTCCTCCGGGACGGATGCGATTCTGCTGGCGCTCATGGCGCTGGGGATTGGACCGGGCGACGAGGTTCTGGTGCCGACGTTTACCTTCTTTGCGACGGCTGGCTGCGTTACGCGGGTGGGGGCGACGCCGGTGTTTGTGGATGCCTGTCCGGTGTGCTTCAATGTCGACGCGGCCAGTGCCGCGGGAAAGGTAACGGAAAGGACCAAAGCGATCATTCCGGTGCATCTGTTCGGCCAGTCCGCCGACATGGATGCGGTCATGGGGCTGGCGAAGTCGCATGGGCTGGCGGTCATTGAGGATGGGGCGCAGGCGATTGGAGCGAAGTACCGCGGGCGTCCGGTGGGATCGATCGGGGACTTCGGGACGTACAGTTTTTTCCCGTCGAAGAATCTTGGTGGCTTTGGGGATGGCGGGCTACTGGTGTGTCAGGATGATGGCTTGGCGGAGCGGGCGAGGCTGCTGCGGACGCATGGGTCCAAGCCAAAGTACTATCACAAGTTCGTGGGCGGGAATTTCCGGCTGGACCATCTGCAGGCGGCCCTGCTGCGGGTGAAGCTGGCCCGGTATGGGGATTACACGGTGAAGCGGCAGGCCAATGCTGCGCATTACAGTGCGGTGCTTGCGGAATTGCCCGGGGTGGTGACGGCTGATCCATCGCACTGCAAGTGCCGCGAAGCTCAGGATGCGTGGCTGCGGGAGACCGGTGCGAAGATCGTGCTGCCGGTGGCGTATGCCCACAACGAGCACATCTGGAATCAGTATACCCTGCGGATCATCGGGGAAGGCCGGCGTGACGCCTTCCGCGAGCATCTCACGAAGAGCGGGATCGGCTGTGAGATCTACTATCCGGTGACCATGGATCAGCAGGAATGCTTTGCGTACACGAGTGACTTTGCGCGATCCGGCTGTGCCACCGCGCATCGGCTGGCCTCCGAAGTCATCAGCATTCCGATTTTCCCCGAGCTGACGGTTGAGCAGCGCGAAGCGGTCATTGCGGCGATTGCGGGGTGGCTGTGAGGGAAGGAAGACCGCGGCAGGGCTGCGGGCAGGGAGCGAATGGAATGATAGTCGGCTATTCCGATGCTTTTCAATTCCGTCGAATTTGCCGTCTTTCTGGCGGTGGTCCTTGGGTTGTACTGGCTGCCGCCGGTGGCCCGGGTGCTGGGGGCGTGGCAGTGGGGCGTGCTCGCGGTGGCGAGTTTTGTCTTTTATGCGTGGGATGATCCGAAGCTGCTGATTCTGCTGTGCGGGAGTATTCTTTTCAATTTCGGGGTCGGGCGGGCCATGGCTCGGAAGCTGGCGGATGGCGGATCTGTTCCGCGGGGGCTGCTGGCGTTTGGGGTCGCGGCGAATCTGGTACTGCTGGCGGCCTTCAAGTATGCCGGCCTGCTTGGCGAGCTTTTGTTTCCCGGGGAGGGGCGGGCGGAGCTGAGGGCATCGCTTCATGCCATTCCGCTGCCTGTGGGGATTTCCTTCTATACGTTTCACGCAATCTCGTTCCTCGTGGATCTGTCGCGGGCGGGCGGGAGCGAGCCGAAGCTGTTGCCGTTTGTGGAAGAACTGGCTGGCCGGGGGCTGCTGCGGCCACTGGGCAAGCTGGCCTTGTACATCAACTTCTTTCCACAGCTGGTGGCGGGACCGATCATGAAGGCGCGGGAGTTTCTTCCGCAGATTGGGCCGCGGGAGTTGCGGGACATTCCGTGGCGGGTGGCGCTGCGTTATCTGATCACGGGATTTTTTCTGAAGATGGTGGTGGCCGACAATCTGCGGGAGCACACCGATCTCATTGGGACGACGAATGTGCTGTGGATGAAGAAGCTGGATCTGGTGGGGATGCTTTATGGGTATTCCTTCCGGATCTTCGCGGATTTCGCGGGGTATTCGCTGATTGCGCTCGGGCTGGCGGCCTTGTGCGGGTACCGGCTGCCGGTGAACTTCAATTATCCGTATGTGTCGGCCTCTGTGACCGAGTTCTGGCGGCGGTGGCACATATCGCTGAGCAACTGGCTGCGTGACTATCTTTATTTTCCGCTGGGTGGGAACCGGAAGGGATCAGGCCGGACCTATTTCAATCTGTTTCTGGTGATGCTGCTGGGTGGTCTGTGGCATGGGGCGGCGTGGCGGTTTGCGCTGTGGGGCGCGGCGCATGGTGTGCTGCTGGCAGTGGAGCGGCTCCTTGGGGTGCAGGCCGGCGAGAGTTCCGCGGTGCAGCGGTCGTGGCGGCAATTCGGGAGGATCATCCTGACCTTTCATCTGGTGTCCCTTGTGTGGCTGTTGTTTGCGATGCCTGATCTGGAATCGCTCCAGAGGTATCTGGGGGCGCTGCGGGATGCGCCCATGGGAATGCGGGGTCGGGCGACTTTCCTTGTGGTGGTGTATGGCCTGCCGGTCGTGCTCTATCATCTGTGGGGATATTTCCGGCCGGTGGTGGCGGGCGGGGCGCGGTGGCGGCGTGTGGCTGAACCGGTGGTGTTCGGGCTGATGCTGTATTTGACGCTGGTGAATGCCGGGGTGGGTGGATCCTTCATCTATTTTCAGTTCTGAGCCGATGAGGATGCCACATGAGCTGATGGTGACGGCGGGGCTGCTGGCGGTGCATGCCGTGGGGGTCACTGTGCCGGGGCGGAAAGTGGAGCTTTCGACTTCCAATATCATCACGAACTGCATCCGGATCAGCGATCTGCGGGCCGAGACGAGGCCCGGTCATGTGCTGGCGGGGTCGAGCATGACCGGGCGGCTTGATGCCGGGGCGGCGGCCGCGGCGGCTGGGGTGCCCTTTGTGAATCTTGGATTGGATGGCTGTGGACCGGTCGAGGCTCTGGATTTTCTGCTGGAGTCGGGACTGCGGCCGCTCACGGTTTTTGTGGAGGTGAATGCGGCGGGGTCGGTGGCGCCGGAGAATGCGCGTGCCGTCGCCGCGGCGGCTGGGGGGATGGGTCATCGGATCCGGGAAGCTGTACCCTTGCTGCGGTATCGGGAGCGGCCTGTGGATCTGATTTATTCGCGGCTGCATAGCCGGGTGAAGTCGGGCGAGGATGGGGGAGGAGCCGTGGAGTTGCCGGGCATGGAGGTCGCTGTGGCGGATGGCGGGAATGATCCGATTGCGGCGGCTCTGCTGGAGCGGGTGGTGCGGATCCGGATGCTGGGAGCGCGGGTAATTCTGGTGATGCTGCCCGATCAGGGGCGCGAGCGGGAGCGGGAGTACCGCATCGCGCGGCAGGTCAGTGCTGCGGCGGGGATTCCGCTGCTTGATCTGAAGCCGACGCTGGATCGGCAGCTGGTGTATACGGATTCGGTGCATCTCGCGGCCGAATCCGGGGCGCGGCTGGCGGCGGCGCTGGGAACGTTGGTTCGGAAGAAAGAGCAGCCATGAAGCATCTCATCATCATCGGAGGGGGAATCGTTGGGCTGGCCACGGCCGTGCGTGCGGCTGAGGCGAGGCTCGCGGAACGGATCACGGTTCTTGAGAAGGAGTCCGCGGCTGGCCAGCATCAGAGCAGTCACAATTCCGGGGTCCTGCACTGTGGTTTGTACTATCAGCCGGGTTCGCTCAAGGCGCGGCTGGCGGTTGAGGGGATCCGGGAGATGACTGCCTTCTGTGCGGAGGAGCAGGTTCCCTATGAGATCTGCGGGAAGATTGTCCTGGCTGTGGATGAGGCCGAAGCCGTGAGGCTGCGGGCCCTGCTCGAGCGCGGGACCGCCAATGGGCTGCGTGGGCTGCGGTGGCTGGATCAGGAACAGCTCCGCGGGATTGAGCCGCATGCGCGTGGGGTGGCTGCGCTGCAGGTTCCCGAGGAAGGGATTGTCGACTACCCGGCGGTGATGCGGGCGATGGTGCGGAGGCTGGAGGCTGCGGGTCATGAGGTACGGACGGGGGCCGCGGTGAGCGGAGTCACGACTGATGGTGGCGGGCAGATTGTGCACAGTACGGCTGGTGATTTCCGTGGGGATTATGTGGTGAACTGTGCGGGGCTGCAGTGCGACCGGGTGGCGCGCAGTGCGGGCTTGCGGCCTGACTGCCGGATTGTGCCGTTCCGGGGGGACTACTGGAAGCTGTCTGCGCGGGGTGAGCGGCTGGTGCGGCATCTGATTTATCCGGTGCCGGATCCGACCCTGCCGTTTCTGGGTGTGCATTTCACGAGGATGATTGGTGGCGGGATTGAAGCGGGGCCGAATGCGGTGCTGGCGTTCCGGCGTGAAGGATATCGCCGGACCGACTTTTCGCTGCGCGACACGTGGGAGAGCCTGACCTTTCCCGGGCTCTACCGGTTTGTGAAGAACTATCCGGGGACCACGTGGGCCGAGCTGCGGAACTCTTTCAGCCGGGAGGTCTTTCTGCGCAATCTGCAGCGGCTTATCCCGGAGATCACGATGGATGATCTGGCTCCGGAGGGAGGCAGCGGGGTGCGCGCGCAGGCCATTCACCGCGATGGTTCTCTGCTCATGGATTTCACGATCAGTCAGGTTCCTGGGCAGCTGCATCTTCTCAATGCGCCGTCGCCGGGAGCCACTGCTTCGCTCGCGATTGGCCGGTACCTGGTTTCGCTCATCAGCGCGCAGGCGGGCTGACGCGGCCGTTTCCGGTTCCCTTCCCTCACCAAATTCATTCCTAACACAACTCAACCAAACTCTGCATTATGGATCTCAATGGAAAACGCATACTGGTGATTGGCGGTGCTGGCCTGATTGGGTCGCATGTGGTCGATCAGCTTCTGAAGGAACCGGTGAAGGAGGTTCTGATTTACGACAATTTCACGCGTGGACGGGAGGACAACCTGCGGGAAGCGCTCAAGGATCCGCGGTGCCGGGTCTTTGAGATTGGGGGGGACATCACGCAGCGGGACATTCTGGAGAAGGCGATGGAGGGGATTGACGGGGTATTTCATCTGGCGGCGCTGTGGCTGCTGCACTGTCATGAATTCCCGGAGAGTGCGTTCCGTGTGAATGTGGAGGGGACGTTCAACGTGATCATGGCGGCGATCCGGAGCAAGGTGCAGCGGGTGGTGTATTCGTCGTCGGCTTCGGTGTATGGGAATGCCGTGGAGATTCCGATGACGGAGGAGCATCCGTACAACAACGACACCTTCTATGGGGCGACGAAGATTGCGGGCGAGCACATGTTTCTGTCGCTGGGGAAGCGGTATCAGCTTCCGTGGGTGGGGTTGCGGTACATGAATGTGTATGGTCCGCGGCAGGATTACAAAGGGGCGTACATTGCTGTGATGCACAAGATTCTCGACCGTCTGGAGTCGGGCGGGCGGCCGCAGGTTTACGGGGATGGGTCGCAGCAGTATGATTTCGTGGCGGTGGAGGATGTGGCGCGGGCCAACATCTGTGCGATGAAGTCCGAGGCGACCGGCAAGAGCTATAATGTGGGCCGGGGCATCGGGACGAGCATCAAGGAACTGACCGAACTGCTGATCCGGCTTTCCGGGAAGGAGGCCGAGATCGAGTATCTGCCGGCCGGGCTGACGTTTGTGACCAACCGGATTGGTTCGACGGAGGCGGCCGAGCGTGATCTGGGTTTCCAGTGGACGATTGGGCTGGAGGATGGGATGCAGCGGCTCATTGACTGGCGGCGGAGCTACATTGCCGAGCTGGAGGCGCGCAAGCAGCGGAGCTGATCTGTGTCGAGCGATCCTGCAAAGTCCCCTTCCCTGTTGAGGTCATGAGAATTCTTGTTGCTGGCGGCACAGGTTTCATTGGGTCGCATCTGGTGCCTGCGCTGGTGGCGGCGGGGCATGACGTGGCGGTGCTGGTGCGGCCGGGTGGGGAGGGCCGGGTAGCGGCGGGGGCTACCGCTGTGCCGATGGATCTTGGGAACCTTCCGGCGGATGGTCTGCCGGTGGCGGACGTGCTCATTCATCTGGCGCAGGCGAATCTCAGTTTTCCGGAGCATGCCCGGGAGCTGCTGGCGGTGAACTGCGGCAGTGCCGTGGCCATGGCGGTGCATGGGGTGCGCTGCGGGGCCCGCCGGATGATCTATGCTTCCTCCGGGTCCGTGTATGGATTTGCGCGGGAAGTGATTACCGAGTCGCATGCGCTGGCGGGGACTGGATATTATGCGCAGACGAAGCTGGCGGCCGAGGCCTTGCTGGGTGAATTCCGAGGCAGACTGGCGGTCGATCTGCTGCGCATTTTCAGTCCGTATGGGCTGGGGCAGCAGGGATTCCGGCTGATACCGGACATTGTGTCGCGGGTGCGGGAGGGTAGGCCCGTCCTTGTGCGGGCGAATGGGATGCCGGGTCTGAGTCCGGTACTGGTGGGGGATGTGGTGCGGGTGGTGCTGGCGCGGCTTGGATCGGAGGGATCCGAGACATTCAATGTCTGCGGGCCTGAGGCGACGGGGATCCGGGAGATTGCGGAGGTGGCGGGTCGGCTGCTTGGGCGCGAGCCTGTTTTCGGGGAACACGAGGTTCCGCTGGATGGCGGGATTGCGGCGAGTTGTGCGAAGATGACGGAGCTGACCGGGGTGATTCCCGTGTCTGTGGAGGAAGGTCTGGCCACGGTGTGTGGCGGGAACTGAGGGTTTGGCGAATTCAGCGAATCAATCATCATGTGCGGCATTGCAGGAATCCTTCATAATGATAGTGCGCCCGCTTCCCGGGACGCCTTGCGTGGCATGACTGATGCCATCGCTCACCGTGGTCCGGATGGGGAGGGACAGTGGGTGAGCGGGCCGGTGGGCTTGGGTCACCGCCGGCTGGCGATCATTGATCTGACGGAGGCGGGCAGTCAGCCGATGGCGACCGAGGACGGTCAGGTGGTGCTTTCGTACAATGGGGAGATCTACAATTTCCGGGAGCTGCGGGATGAACTGGAGCGTTGTGGTCATGTCTTCCGGTCGCGGAGTGATACGGAGGTGCTGCTGCGTGGGTATGTGGAGTGGGGGGAAGCGGTGGTGGGTCGGCTCAATGGGATGTTTGGATTTGCGGTATGGGATGGGCGGAAGGGAACGCTGCTGCTGGCGAGGGACCGTTATGGGGTGAAGCCGTTGTATTATGGGGAATGGGGCGGGGTGTTTCTGTTCGGGAGCGAGATCAAGGCGGTGCTGGCGCATCCTGCGGCGCGGGCGGTTCTTGATGAGGAAGGGTTGCTGGAGTACTTCACCTTTCAGAATTTCTTCACGGACCGGACCATGTTCCGCGGGGTGAAGCTACTCCCGGCTGGCTGCCTGCTGACGGTGCGGGCGGGGTCGGCACCGGTGCTGCGGAGGTTCTGGGATTTTCAGTTCACGGAAGACCCGTCGCTGAGCGGGCCTGAGGCCATTGAGGAACTTGACCGTCTGTTCCGTCAGGCGGTTTCGCGTCAGATGGTGAGTGATGTGGACATTGGATCCTATCTGAGCGGGGGGATGGATTCGGGGTCGATCAGTGCGCTGGCGGCGCAGCAGGTACCTTTGCTGCGGACGTTCACGTGCGGGTTTGATCTTCGATCGGCATCGGGGATCGAGCTGAGTTTTGATGAACGGGCGCGGGCTGAGCACATGTCGTATCTGTTCCGGACGGAGCATTACGAGATGGTGCTGAAGAGCGGGGACATGGAGCGGATCATGCCGCGGTTTGCGTGGCATCTGGAAGAGCCGCGGGTGGGGCAGAGCTATCCGAATTTCTATGCGGCGTATCTGGCGAGCCGGTTTGTGAAGGTATGTCTTTCCGGTGCTGGCGGGGATGAATTGTTCGGTGGGTATCCGTGGCGGTATTACCGTGCGGCGGTGAATACGGGATTCGAGGATTACATCGACAAGTATTACAGCTACTGGCAGCGGCTGATTCCGTCGCGGCTGACGGCATCATTCTTTGGACCGGTGTGGGAGAAGGTGCGTGGGGTGAGCACGCGGGATATTTTCCGCGGGGTATTTGCGACGCATGCGAGTGAGCTGCGGCGGCCTGAGGATTACATCAATCACTCGCTGTATTTTGAAGCGAAGACTTTTCTGCATGGTCTGCTGGTGGTGGAGGACAAGCTGAGCATGGCGCACAGTCTGGAGACGCGGGTTCCGTTTCTGGACAATGATCTGGTGGATTTTGCGCAGCGCCTGCCGGTGGCGATGAAGCTGCGGAACCTTGGCGAGGTGACGAGGATCAACGAGAACGAGACTGGGGCCAAGGCGGTGCGGTATTTTCAGCGGACGAGCGATGGGAAGCTGGCGCTGCGCGAGATCATGAAGCGGTATGTGCCGGATGAGATTTCGGGTGGGGAGAAGCAGGGCTTTTCGGCTCCGGATGCGGCTTGGTTCAAGGGCGAGAGCATTGACTACGTGAGGAAAGAGCTGATGGGAGGAGATGCGCGCATCTGGCAGGTGCTGGACCGCGGAACGGCTCTGTCGCTGGTGCAGGAGCATCTGGACGGCCGTGAGAACCGGCGGCTGCTGATCTGGTCGCTGCTCAATGTCGAGTGGATGATGCGGCGGTTCGGGCTGTAGGGTGGGGTGGGTGATGGGCTTTCGAAATCTGGATTGATCATGCGTGTACTGCATTGTCCTACCGCGGTGGGAAGCCATCCGCAGGCGCTTGCGAGGATGGAGCGGGCGGCTGGTCTGGACAGCTGGAGTGTGGTTTTCGGGGATCCGCCGTTTGGGTATGTGGCGGATGAGGTGGTGCGGCGCGGGGGCTGGCGGTTTCTGGTGGCTGAGTGGCGGAGGTGGTCTTTGCTGCGCGAGGCTTGCCGGGACTATGATGTGGTGCATTTCAATTTCGGGTCCTCGCTGACGCCGCATCCGGACCGGCTTCTTTTTCAGAAGCGGAGTGCCCTGCTGCGGGGATTGAAGCGGGTGTACAATCTGTATGCGGCGCGGGCGGAGCTTCGGGATCTGCCGGTGCTGCGGAGGGCTGGCAGGGTGATTGCGGTGACGTGGCAGGGGGATGATGCGCGGCAGTGGAATTACTGCCGGGAGCATTTCCGTTTCACGCATGCGACCGAGGTGGAGCCTGAGTACCGTCGGCGTGAGCAGGACGAAGGGATCCGGAAGAGGATTGCGGTGTGGGATCGCTATGCGGACATCATTTATGCATTGAATCCGGATCTGATGCATGTGCTGCCGGCGCGGACCCGGTTTTTTCCGTATGCGCAGCCGGATATCAGGGAATGGTCCTTTGTGGGAGTGGAGACCGGGACGGATCGGCCGCTGCGGATTGTGCATGCGCCGAGCAATGCGCTGGTGAAGGGGACACGGTATATTGAAGCGGCGCTGGAGGTGCTGCGTGGAGAAGGTTTTTCGTTTTCGTACACGAGGGTCGAGGGGATGCCGCAGCGGGAGGCGCGGAAGATTTATGAATCGGCGGATCTGCTGATTGATCAGCTGCTGTGTGGCTGGTATGGGGGTTTGTCGGCCGAGCTGATGGCGCTGGGGAAGCCGGTGGTCTGTTACCTGCGGGATGAGGACCTGGGGTATCTTCCCGAGGGGATGGCTGGTGAGGTTCCGGTGATCCGGGCTGATCCGGAGTCGGTGACGGCCGTGCTGCGGGAAGTTCTGGGGAAGAGCCGGGAATGGCTGGCCGAGCGTGGGAGGCGGGGTCGGGCCTATGTGGAGCGGTGGCACGGGCCTGAATTGATTGTGGGGACGGTGAAGGCGGATTACGAAGCGGCGCTGGCGAAGCGGCGGGCGGAACGGGCGGCGGGCGGTGGCCGCTGAATCCTTGAGGAGCCAATCCCTTCCCTGTCATCATGGTAGGTCGATTTTTCAGGGACTCCGCTTTGTACGGGGTGGCCACGGTCCTTGCGAAGGGTCTGACGGTGCTGCTGGTGCCAGTCTATACGGCGTACATGAGCCGTGGGGAGATTGGGCTATTGGATCTGCTGCTGGGGGCGATGGCTGTGCTGACTCTGCTGGTGGGACTGGATATGAGCAATGGGTTGGCGCGGGAGTATGCGGACACGCGGGATGCGGAGCTGCGCTGCCGGTATTCGTCGACCTGTCTGTGGTTCACGGCGGTGGTGTTCGGGATGGCGGCACTGGTGGGCTGGTTTGGAGCGGAGCTGCTGGCCCGGCGGTTTCTGGGGGGCGCACCGGGGGTGGGAGCGGCGCGGGCCGCCGCGGTGAGCATGGCGGTGGGTGGGGTGTATGTGGTGGCGGTGCAGCAGCTGCGCTGGATGCTGCGGCCGGGAAGATTCGGTCTGGTCAGCGTGGCCACGACAGCGCTCTCGCTGCTTGTGACCGTTGTGCTGACGGGGCGATATGGCATGGGGGCGGCGGGTGTACTTTATGGGATGGCGGCGGGTTCGGCGCTGGGCATTGGGTTTACCCTGCTGGCAGCTGGAGGGGAGTTCGGGTTCCGGTTCGACTGGGGCTGTCTGCGGCGGATGCTGCGTTTCTGTGTTCCCATTGTGCCATCGAGTCTGGCAGTGATTGTGAATCAGTATATTTCGCGGTATGTGATTGAGTGGGAGATGGGCCGGGACGCGGTGGGTCTTTTCGGGGTGGGGACGCGGCTGGCGGGGTTGGCGGGGTTGGTGATGCTGGGGTTCGGGAGTGCGCTGACGCCCTTGGTGTATGCGCGGCAGGACGATCCGGAGACGCCTGGTCATCTGGCGAGGATTTTCCGGATTTTCGTTTCACTTGCGGTGGTGGGGACGGCTGGGCTTTCGTTGTTTGCGCCCGAGGTGGTGCGGGTGCTGACGCGGGCCGACTACGGACCGGTGGTGCCTTTGCTCGTGTGGCTGAGTCCTGCGTTTCTGCTGATTCAGATGTACATATTTGCGCCTGGTGCGTGGATCCGGCGGAGGATGTGGTGGGTGGCGGGGACGAACGTGCTGATTGCGGTGGTGGCGCTTCTGCTGAATTGGCTGCTGGTGCCGCGGTTCGGGCTGATGGGGGCGGCGGCGGCGACGCTGCTGGCTGCGTTGCTGCACTTTGTGCTCTCGATGGTGGTGAGTCAGGCGATGTATCCGGTGCCGCACGAATGGGGCCGGGTGGCGGCGGTGGTGCTGGCTGGGCTGGTGGTGACGGTGGCCGGGGCGTGGCTGCCGGCGGAGATCTCCCCTGCCCTTGTGTTGGCTAAAGCGGTGCTGCTGGGGTCCTTGGCGCTGGTGCTGCTGTGGACTGGGGAGATGGAGCGGGAGTGGTTCCGGAGCCGGGTGCTGGGCCGGCTGCGGCGGGCCTGAAGGGACGGGAGAATCCGAGTCTGGGGGAAATCTGGATGAAAGCAGAGAAGATAGCGGTGATTGCGTCGGCCTTTGATCATCGGTTGAACTACCAGGAGAGTGTGACCGCGCGGACGCTGCACCGGGCTGGGCATGAGGTGCGGGTGTTTACGACCGACGCGGCGATTGTGCGCGACGAACGGAACTGGGCGGCGGTGGATGCGGGGTGTCCGTTTGCGGTGGTGCGGACGGGTCGTTACTGGCGGTGGCGGAACACGGTGGTGCCGCGGGATGCCGGCATGGTGGCTCGGCTGCGGGATTTCCGGCCTGACTGGGCCTTTCTGTTTGCGCCGGCTGGAGGGGTGGGGGTGAGTCTGATGCGGCGGCTGCCGGAATCGTGCCGGGTGGTGGCGTTCATCAGTGATCTGCCGTGGCATCGGAGTTCGCGGGTGCTGTGGCATCTGGTGAAGCGCCCGTGGCTGCGGGAAGTTTTCCGGCGGGCGGATGTGGTGGCGGCGGTGACGGAGGATACTGCAGCCATGCTGCGCGGGGTTGGTGGAGACTTGCTGGAGGGGAAGCTGGTGATGACAGGTTTGAGTTATGACGGGGAGGTATTTGCAGCGGACGGGGGGCGGTGTCCTGAGGCGGTGGTGGCGCTGCGGGCGAGGTGTCCCCGGATTTTCTGCACGGTGACGAAGGCAAGTCCTTCCAAGGAACTGGACCGGGTGGTTGCGGCGGCGGAGGAAGTGCTGCGTGAGGATGAGGGAGCGGGGTTTGTGCTGGCCGGGGTGGGAGAGGATGATTGTGGTGGAGCGCTGCGGCGGCAGGTGGCGGCGAGTCCTTGGGCGGATCGGATGGTGGTATTGCCAGTGCTGGAGGCTGAGGAAGTGAAGGGAGTCTTCGGAGTGGCGGCGGCCGCGGTGTTTACGCTGGTGTCGATTGGGATTCAGCAGGCCCTTGCGTGTGGGTGTCCGGTGGTGCTGCGGCGCGGGCAGCCGGCTGGTCACATTCTGTCGCCGGGAGGGAATTCCGAGGAATTCGGGGATTTTGGGGAACTGAGCGAAGCCGTGCGCAGGCTGATGGGGCGGGCACCTCGGCGGGAAGCGGTGCGGGCGTCGATTGCGCCATGGCGCAGTGAGCTGGTGCTGGGTCGGGTCATGGAACTGGCGGTGGCCCGTCGTGGTCCTGCGGGGTTTGGTAGCACGGATTAATTGGTTTCATTGTCATGTGCGGGATTGCGGGAGTCATCGGGGGCAACGGCAGCGTTGCTGTGAGGGAGCGGCTGGGGGCGGCGGCGTCCGGCATGCGGCATCGTGGGCCGGATGACGGGGCGTTTCTGGTCTGGCGGCCGGGCGGTCGGCCGGAGGTGAGTGCGGAGGTGCCGTCTGGGGATGGATCGGTGGTGATGGCGCACCGGAGGCTATCGATTCTGGATCTTTCGCCGCGGGGGCGCCAGCCGATGCTGACGGTGGACGGGAAGCATGCCGTTTGTTTCAATGGAGAGATCTACAATTACCGTGAACTGCGGGCCGGGCTGGAAGCCGGTGGGGTAGTTTTCCGGACCGAGACCGACACGGAAGTGCTGCTGGAGCTGCTGAGGCAGCGTGGGGCGGCGGCCTTGCCGCTGCTGCGCGGGATGTTTGCCTTTGCGTTTCTGGATGTGGAAGCCGGCGAGGTCCTGCTGGGGCGGGATCCTTTCGGGATCAAGCCGTTGTATCTTGCGGAGTCGGGCGGCGGGGTCGTTTTTGCGTCCGAGCTGCAGACCCTGCGGAGTCTGGGAGTCGACGGGGGTCCACTGGATCCTCAGGTGGTGTATCAGTTTCTGCGGTTCGGGGTATCCGACGACGGGCGGACGACCTTCCACCGCGGGGTGATGCAGCTGCCGCCGGGTCATTGGGTGAAGGTGAAAATCGATGCGGCGAAGATTGGGGAACCGGTGCGGTACTGGTCCCCTGCCCTTGCGGAGCCGCAGCGCATTTCCTTTGCGGAGGCGGCCGAGGGAATCCGGGAACGGTTTCTGGAGAGCGTGCGGCTGCATCTGCGGAGTGATGTGCCGGTGGGGGCGGCCTTATCCGGGGGGATTGATTCGTCGGCGATTGTGGCGTGCATGCGCAAGCTGGAGCCCGATGCGGAGATTCATGCCTTCAGTTATGTTCCCGAGGGTTTTGCGCTGAGTGAGGAACGCTGGGCGAGGATGGCAGCGGATCGTGCGCGGGTGCAGCTGCACACCGTCGATTTCACGGCGGCTGAGCTGGCCGCGGACCTTGACGAGCTGATCCGGGTGCAGGGTGAACCGTTTGGGAGCACGAGCATTTATGCGCAGTACCGGATTTTCCGGAAGGTGCGGGAGGTGGGGATTCCGGTGGTGCTGGATGGCCAGGGTGGGGACGAGACGCTCGCGGGGTATTCGATTTATTTTGCCGCGAGGCTGGCTGGGATGATGCGGAGAGGAGAGTGGGGCGCGGTGGCGAGGCTGTGGGGGTCGCGGCGGAATGCGGGAGGCGGTCACATGAGTGCGTGGTTTCAGGCTGCGGGTCATGTGCTGCCCCGGTGGGTGGCCGATGCCGGGCGGCATCTGGTGGGGAAGGAACTGCTGCCGTCGTGGATGCGGCGGGAGTATTTTGCGGGAGTGCGGACGGGTCGGCTCGAGGCCGAACTGGACGGCCATGGGATGCGGGGGGTGCTCGCGGACACACTGAGCCGGACCATCATTCCGCAGCTGCTGCATTTCGAGGACCGGAATTCGATGGCGTGGTCTGTGGAGAGCCGGGTCCCGTTTCTGCATGTCGACTTTGCCGAGTTTGCGCTCTCGTTGCCCGAGGAATACCTTGTAGGGGGAGATGGGACCATGAAGCGGGTGTTCCGGGAAGCCATGCGGGGACTTGTCCCTGATGCGATTCTGGATCGGCGCGACAAGATTGGGTTTCATACGCCCGGGAATCTCATGCTGGCCGAGGCGCGGCCGTGGGTGGAGGAGATTCTGGGGTCGGTTCCCGCGGAGGCTGCCGCGGTGATTGATCCGGCGGGGCTGCGGAGGCTGTGGGAGCGGACGCTCGCAGGCCGGACGGGGAACGACCACAGTTTCTGGCGGACGCTGTGTTTCCTGCGGTGGCTGCAGTTGTCTCCCGGGATCCGGATCTGAGCGAGGATTTGCGGTTGGAAGCCGCGGGAATTTCCGTTAATGAGGCGACTGATCCGGAGCCGTGATCCGGGTTGCCCCTTGATATGAACAGCAACGCCATTGTCCGGATCTTCGCCACGTTTGCGCTGCTTTTTGCGGCCTTGTGGGTGGCCTTTGACATTTTCACGTCGGGCGGCAACGCCGTGGCGCGGTCGTACATGTACATGATGGTGGCGAGCGGGGTGTATGGCCTGCTGAATCCCCGGAAGGCGTTTTACGTGCTGCTGTTTCTGACGGCCTACCTTGATTACTTCAAGCGGCTCATGATTTTCGATTCGGGTCTGAGCCGGTTGGATCTGTATTATGTGCTGGGAATTGCGCCATGCACGCTCGTGGGGATTGCGGTGAGTGTGATCTACCAGCAGTTCATCGGAAGGACGGTGCCGCGTCCGGGCCAATTGCTGCTGACCTTTGTGAGTGTGGGGGCGTCGGCTTTGCTGCTGGTGCTGTCGCTGACGGGCAACCGTGGGGGATTCCGGAGTCTGGGCGATGGGGTCAATGCGGCAATTTATCTGCTGCTGCTCTTCACGGTGCCGGCTTTGTTTCAGACGCCCGGAGAGCTGAAGAAGCTGCTCAAGGCCTGCATCATCATTTACATTCCGGCGATCATCTACCTGCTGATCCACTTCTTCCGGGGGAGTGTGTTCGATTGGGAGATGGACTATCTGAAGAGCGGCCTGACTGGGGAGATCCGCCAGCTCATGGAGCGGCAGTTCCGGTTTTTCGGGACGATGAATTCGGCGGCGAATGCGTCATCGGTTTTCGGACTGATGCTGGCCTTGATCTGTTCCGGGGTATGGAAATACCGGAGTGATCCGCCCTATGAGCGGCAGAGCAATCCGGTGAGCCGGTTTCTGCTCATCATTCCGATCGGGGTGGCGATGTATGGAACGTTCAGCCGGATGGGCTGGGTGAGTTGCGTGGTGGCGATTGTGGCCGTGTGGTTTTTCAAGCGACGCTTTCTGACGGTGGCGGGCTATGCGCTTTCGCTGGCGGCGGTGGTGGCGATTGTGCTCGCCTCGCCGTATCTGCTGCGTCATAAGATTCTGAACAAGATCAGTGAGGACATCTACAGTCAGAAGCGGACGGACGAGTGGAGTCAGACCACGAATATCTCCACGCTCAACGACCGTCTGGAGGGCTTCAACGCGCTGGTGACCAATTCGAAGGTGTGGACGCCGCTGGGATTGCGGTTCAGTTCATACAATGAGAAGGCGGTGCTGTCGCAGGTGGAGTCGCACGACCTTTTCACGGACACGCTGCTGCGGTATGGGTATGTGCCGATCTTCGTGGCGCTGGGGATGGCCGGATGGATGCTGAGCCGGATGCATCGGTTTATTTTCGAGGAACCACCAGGGTTGGTTCGGGACATGGCGGCGGGGTGTCTGGCGGCGGCCTTGAGTGTCACCGCAGGTGGTCTGGCCAATGGGGCGCAGCTGTCGACGTACCCTGTGAATTTCTTCATCTGGTTCATGTTCAGCGTGGTGGGGGCGCTGATGATCTATCGCCGCGAGGAGGAGGAACTGGCGCGGCTGGCGATTCCGGAGCGCGAGCCTGAGGCGGCGCGGCCGGAACCGGTGGCGCGGCGGCCGCGGCCGGCTGGCATGGGGGCTCCGGCGCGGGTGTGAATGGAACTCGGTTCTCCAGAGATTCCCGCTGAGGGCTGGGAATGCGGGGACGACTTTATTTTATGGCTAGATTGCTGAAGCGGCTGGGCAAGGTGGTGCTTCGTCTGGCGGTGGGTGTTTTCGGGGCGCGGATCACGGATCAGCGGACAGGGCGCTGTGCGGGCAAGGCCCTAGTGCTGCCGTGGCGTGGTCGGCTGCATGTGATTGGGTTGGAGGAGGCAAGGCTGCGGCCGCATTTTCTGCCGCAGGAGCGGCTCACGTACTGGCGTCAGGAACTGGGATTTTCTTCCCATCCCGAGCCGGATTTTCCGCATGAACCGTCATCTCACAGCGATCCTGACGCATCAGACTCCCGCTGAGGTGGGTCGGATGGTGGCGTGGTGGCGCGATTTCTGCGGGGGCAGCGATGTCCTTGTGGTGTATGGTGGGTCGGAGGCAGCCTTTGCGGAATTGGCTGGGGTGGGAGTGAGCGAGGCGGTGCTGGTGGTGGATGGCCGGCTGCGGACGAGTGATCACCAGCGGGAGAGGCAGTCATTTCATGGGGTGTTCCGGGCCATCCGTGGCTGGCTCGCGAGTCGGGAGCAGTATGAGACGGTCTTGTTTGCGGAGTTCGACTGCATTCCGCTGCGCCGGGATCTGGTGGAACTGCTGCGGGAGCGGATGGCAGCGGAGGAAGCGGATGTGCTGGGGTGCGGGGTGGAGCGGATTGACGGGACGAATCATCCTCATTTTCTGTACCATGAGGCAGACGCGGGGTTTCGCGGGCTGGTGGGTCGGGTCAGTGTGCGTGCTGAGGGTGGGGTGGCGCTGGCGATGCTGGGATGTGTGTCTTTCTGGCGTCGTGATGCCTTTGAAGCGGTGGCCGCTGTGGAAGAGGGGGCGGCATTCTATCTCGAGGTGATCATTCCGACCCTTGCGCATCATCTGGGGTACCGGGTGCGGAATCTGGCGGACCAGTCAGTCTTTGTGAAGCCATCGGGTCGACCGCCGGATGGGATCGATGAACTGGTCCGCGCGGGAGCGTGGATGGTGCATCCATGGAAGGAATTCTGGGGTCGGCTCGGGTGACCTCCCTTTTTTTGGCCACGAAATTGTGACTGAGAACTCATGAACTCCGTTTCCTAATGTTCGGCTCATGTGTGTGGGTGTGAGTTGGGGGGGTGAAATTTCCGGATCGAGCGGTGGCGGCCTTCAACGTGTTCAATGCGGAGACGGTGCTTGGGGTGGTGGCTGGGGTTGAGGAGGCTGGGGGAGGCTGTTTTCTGCAGACGTCGGCGGCGACGGTGCGGTTTTATTCGGCGGGGGTGCTTGGAGGGATGGTGCGGGCGCTGGTGCCGGAGGGATTGCGTGGGCGGGTGAAGCTGCATTTGGATCATTGCGGGGACGTGGGGATGATCCGGGATTGTCTGGAGGCTGGGTGGGACAGTGTGATGATGGATGCGAGTGGGTTGCCGCTGGAGGAGAACATCCGGGAGACGAGGGCCGTGGTGGAACTTGCGGCGCGTTATGGTGCCCTCGTCGAGGGAGAGATCGGGGTAGTGGGCGGAGAGGAAGATGGGTTTGCGGTTTATGGGGACGAGGCAGTGATGCCGCGGGTGGCTGAGGTGCTGCGGTTCATGGATGAGAGTGGTGCCGCGATGGTGGCGGTGGGGGTGGGGACGCGGCATGGGCATTATGGGGACCGGCCGTGCGAGCTGCGGCATGATCTGCTGGAAAGGGTGCATGCCGAGAGGCCGTCGGTTCCCTTGGTGCTGCATGGAGGTACGGGGATTGCGGAAGCTGATGTGGTGCGGGCGGTGCGTCGGGGTGGCGTGCGCAAAGTCAACATTTCCACCCGTTTGAAGGATGGGTGGCTGGCAGCGCAGCGGGCGCAGCTGGCATCGGCGCATCCTTACCGGGTGACCGCCGGGCTGGACGGATCCGTGCGGGAGGTACGGGAAGCGGTGCTTCCGGTGCTCCGTCTTCTGGGAGGGCTATGACACTGCAGACGCGATGATTCTGGTTTTGAATCTTGGATTGAAGAGTCTGCGGGTGGTTGTTTTTGACCGTCTCGGGGAACGGGTATTTGTGGCGTCGCGTGAGGTGGAGACCTTTCTTGACGGGGAGAAGGTGGGGCAGGATCCGGAGGAATGGTGGCGGATGGCGGTGATCCTGTTCCGGGAAGCGATGGCGGTGGACGGGACACGCAGGGGATTGTCGGCGGTGACGGTGACGACATCGGCCTGTAATCTGGTGTGTGAGGATGAGCGGGGCGGAGTTCTGGGGAGGGCGATGCTGGTGGCCGACAAGCGGGCGGCCGGGGAGGCGGAGGAACTGGGGCGGGGCGAGCGCTGGGTTGGGCGGATGGACGCATCGATGATGGCCCCGCGGTTGCGGTGGCTGCAGGAGAATGAGCCGGAGCGCTGGCGGGCCGCGCGGAGGTTTCTGACGAGCAATGGCTGGCTGGTGGGGCGGTTGACGGGGCGGGCGGTGACCGATCCGCTGGATGCGGCCAAGGCTGGCTACGATG
Source organism: uncultured Akkermansia sp. (assembly GCA_964605435.1). Classification (GTDB taxonomy): domain Bacteria; phylum Verrucomicrobiota; class Verrucomicrobiia; order Verrucomicrobiales; family V1-33; genus V1-33. The sequence goes on along the minus strand of CAZSDE010000001.1, from coordinate 8,262 downwards.
TCGACGCCGGGAAATATCCGGAGGGGTTGATGGAGTCGCTGGGCCTCGGTGTGGATCGGCTCACCCCGGTGGTTCCGATGCTGACAGTGGCAGGGACGGTACAGGCTTCCGTGGCGGAGGCGGTGGGCATGGATGGGCGGGAGGTTCCGGTGGTGGTGACTGGTTACGATGCGGTCTGCGGAGTTTTTGGGACTGGTGGGGGGATGGAGGGGGTGGTCTGCGATGTTTCCGGGACGGTGACATCGCTGCGGGTGGCCGTGGCTTCGGTTGGTGCTGTCGATGGGGGCATTCAGCGTCAATGGGAGGGAGCGACCGGACGGTATCTGGTCGGGGGATCGAACAACCTGGGCGGGGGATTGGTGGAGTGGCTGCGCCAGGGATTTTATGGCGCGGAGACGGAAGCGTATGGGATGATGGAGCGGGAAGCGGTGGCGGCCGGGGCGGCGGCGGGCGGACTGGTTTTTCTTCCCTATCTGATGGGCGAGCGGGCTCCCTTGTGGGATGATGAAGTGAGGGGAGTCTTCTTTGGACTGGAGCGTCGGCATGGCCGGCGGGAGATGGCGCGTGCGGTCATGGAGGGATGTGCGCTCGCCACGGCGGCGTTGTTTGATCCGCTGCAGGCGGCGGTGGGTACGGTGGAGCGGATCCGGCTGAGTGGGGGATTGACGCGCATTCCCCTGGTGACGCAGTTGAAGGCGGATGTGCTGGGCATGGCCGTTGAGGTGAACGAGGAATTCGAGAGCACGGCGCTGGGGGCCGCGATTCTGAGTTGGCTGGCGCTGGGGGTGCTGGATTCGGCGGAAGAAGCCGCGGGCCTGATCCGGGTCCGGGAAACCGTGTGGCCCCGGGAGCGACTTGCGGGGGTGTACCGGGAACTGATGGCGCTGCAGCAGGAGCTGTATGCATCATGCCGTCCATTGTTCGCGAGAAGACGGGACTTGATGGCGCGGCTGCCTGCGGACTCAGCAACCGTTGTCAGCAATCTGTGACTGTGATGATGGATCCGTGGACATTTTCGTTCCGCAGCGAGACGCGGCTGCATTGCGGCGATGGATTACTTGACCGCTGTGGGGAACTGATTCCATTTCCGGGGCCGTTTCTGGTGGTGACTGGGCGCACGAGTGCGGTGCGGGAGGGGTATGTGGAGCGCCTTGCGCGGGCGGTAGCACCGCGGCGCTGTGTGGTTTTTGCGGGCGTGTCCCCGAATCCGCGCCTTGCGGAAGTTCTGGCGGCGGCCGCGTTGGGGCGGTCGGAGGGAGTGGGCGCGGTGATTGGGCTGGGTGGTGGCAGTGCGCTGGATGCGGCCAAGGCGGTGGCGGCGGCGCTGGCGGGGGTGGATGTTGCTGGTGTGCTGGCGCGCGACGAGTCCGTGGGGGTCGGGACCGTGCCCGTGATTGCCGTTCCGACGACCGCGGGAACCGGGAGCGAGACCAGCGAGGCGGCGATTCTGAGTGATGACGGGATGGGGCTGAAGCATGGTCTGCGCGGGCCGGGGCTGGCTCCGCGGGTGGCGCTGATTGATCCCGAACTGAGTGCGACCCTGCCGCGTGAGACGGCGGCGGAAACAGGCTTTGATGTGCTCACTCATGCCCTTGAGACGTGGGTTTCGCGGCGGAGTTCGGCGCTGGTGGAAATTCACGCACGTCATGCGCTGGCGGTGGTGGTGAGGGAATTGCCTGCGCGGCTGGCGGATTCCGGCGCTCCCGGGCCGCGGCGGGCGCTGGCGCTGGCCAGTGCGCTCATGGGTTGGAATCTGGCCTGCAGTTCCACGTGTCTGCCGCATCGGCTGCAGTATCCCGTGGGTGCGCTGACGGATCGTTCGCACCCGGCGGGCCTGGCGGCACTTTATCCGGCGTGGCTGCGGCGGGCTGCACGGGTGGAGCCGGAACCATTCCGGTTTCTTGGCCAGTGCCTTGGGGTGAATGGTGCCGAAGCTGGTGCGGAGGCGCTGATCGGATGGATGAAGCGCCATGGTTTGGCACGGGGGCTGCGGAGTCTAGGTGTGCAGGACAGTGATGTTCCGGGACTGGTGGCCGGCGTACGGGGGAATCTGGCTGTGGATCCCTGCGATCATTCCCGGGAAGCCCTCAGCAGTCTTTATCTTGAATCGATGGAGGAACCAGAATGAATCAGGCGAAGCAGGCAGTCGTACTGGCGGCGGGAGTGGGGAATCGGATTGCGGGAACTTCCGGTGGGCTTCCCAAGTCGTACCTGCGGCTTGGTGGGGAGACCCTGCTGGAGCGGAACATCCGTCTCCTGCGGGACGTCGGGGTTTCTGAAATCGTCCTCGTGACCGGGCATCAGCGGGAGCGCTTTGCGGCCGACTTCCCGGATTCCGGAATCCGCCAGGTCTTCAATCCATTCTACCGCACGAGCAACGTGCTGGTGTCGTTCTGGTGTGCGCTGCCGTTTCTGCGCGGGGACTTTCTTTATCTTCATGCCGATACCGTGTTCGCCCCGCAGATTCTGGCCGGTCTGGCAGCCATGGAAGCAGGCGAAGCGGTCCTTGCGGTCGACCGCAAGGTCTGTGGGGAGGAGGAAATGAAGTACACGCTGGCGGCGGATGGGAGCGTAGACCGTCTCAATAAGACGATGCCGCCGGGCGAAGCCGCCGGGGAATTCCTTGGGCTGGCTCGCTTTTCGGCAAGTACCCTGCCCTGCCTGCGAGAGGCCACTGAGCGGATTCTCGGCCGCGGTGAATTCCAGTGCTTTGTGGAGGCAGCGCTGCAGGAAATGGTGGATGACGGAGAGTTGGTGCTGTCCGTTTTCGATACGGGGGACTGGCCGTGGCGGGAGATTGATTTCCCGGAAGATTATGAAGCCGCCCTGCGGATGTTTCCGGACGATTGGGGCGCGACGAAGCAACCATGAAAGGCGGACAGTTGAGCTACAGGGATTTCTGGCACTTCCGGGGGCGGCAGAGTTTCTGGCTGACGCTGCATTGCGGGTACCGGCTGGGAGCCGTGCTGGCGCTGGGGGCGTACCGTCTGGGCTGGTCGCCGGCGACGCTCACCCTGCTGTCCTTTCTCTCCGGATTGGCCGGGGCGCTCACCGTGGCCTTCGGCGGGTTTTCCCCGGTGGTCGATGGGGTGCTTCTCTTTGGTTCCCTTCATCTGGCATATGGCCTCGACTGTGCGGATGGTGTCCTTGCCCGGGCGACCGGGCGGACCAGTCAGTCCGGCTTCCTGATGGATAAATGTGCCGACCTTGCCGGATCCCTTGTGGTGCCCGGCGTGCTTGGGATTGCCGCATTCGGTAAAGCCGACGGACTGCTGCCTCCCGGGTGGCACCCATTTCTGCTGTGGTGGTCGCTCAGTCCACGGGTTCTCCTGACAGGGTTGATCTGGATGAAGGACAGTCTGAGTCCGCAGATCGATCGCCGGACCGAAGAAGACCAGCGAAATCCATCGTTTTTTCTGCGGGTTCGTCGCCTGGCGGGGAATGTGATCGATGACATCACCTATCGGACCGGAATAGCCCTGAGTTGGGCCCTTGGGATGTACTGGGAATTTATACTGGGGTTTCAGAGTCTGTGCTTCCTGTTTCTGGTGGTCTATGCGGTCAACAGTTTCCGGGAACTCAGGCAGAGAGAAGCCTGAGAACGGGACTGTCCCGGCGGAGTGTTTGCCCGTCGGGATTTTTTATGGTCTCTGTGCTTGTTTACTTCGGCTACTTTGATTACTTTGTAATTTCATGAACTCAAAACCGATCAGCCTGCGCTTGCCCCAGGAAACCCGGGAATGGTTGGAACGCTTCCATCGGGGACGCGGCAGCCTTAGTGGGGTGGCGGCGAGGTTGCTGGAGGAAGCGAGACGGCAGAGTCTTTTTCCCGGGGTTTCGTTTCTGGACACGAGGGCGGGACGTCGCGCCGGTGTCGAGGGAAGTTCCCTTCTGATGGCCGAAGTCTGGCGCTGGGCGGAATCGCGCGGGTTCGATGCTGCGGGAGTGGCCAACCATTTCGGTTGGTCGGCCGACAAGGCGGGAAAGGTACTGCAGTATGTGGGGGCCTTCGGAAAGGAACTGCAGGAAGATGCCGAGGACCTCGCATTGCCAGTCGTTCCGCGCGAAGGAACAAGCGATCCATCGGAAGGAGAGGCACGCGCTCCGGAAGCGTCGGGTTGGGAAGGGCCAAGGATTTCCCATCCATTCGCGAGTCTGATCGACTCAGCCAAAGAAGCACGCCTGCGGGCCTACGCCCCGTACTCCGGGTTCCGGGTGGGGGCGGCTCTGCTGGGAAAGGGCTGGCAGGTTTATCCGGGCTGCAACGTGGAGAATCTCAGCTTTGGATTGACCATCTGTGCTGAGCGGAATGCCATCCAGCAGGCTGTGGTGGCAGGCTGCCGGGAGTTCGAAGCGATTGCGGTGGTGGCGGACACGCGCTTGCCGGTTTCGCCGTGTGGTGCCTGCCGTCAGGTGATGGCCGAGTTCGGATCCTTCAAGGTGATCCTAGCGACGCTCGCTGGTGAGGTGTTCGAATCCACCGTGGATGAGCTGCTGCCGCGGAGTCGTACGGGCATTCTCGACCGGGACTGATCCCCTGCCCTGCTGCCGCGGCCGTTGGCTCGTGCCGTTCCCGATTGTTCCACGTGGAACAAAGGCTGACCGCTGATTTCCGGTTTCCTTGTGGCCTGCCTGCGGCATGCTCCCGGCCCGTCCGCAAATCCTTGTTTCCGATGCCCAACGATTTTCTGTATCCGAAGTCCTACGATGTCCTTGTGGTTGGTGCCGGCCATGCCGGGGTGGAGGCAGCCGCCGCGGCTGCCCGGCTTGGGTGTTCCGTGGCACTGCTGACCCAGAATCTGGATACTCTTTCCCAAATGTCCTGCAATCCGGCGATTGGCGGATTGGCCAAGGGGAACATTGTGCGGGAGATCGACGCTCTTGGTGGTCTCATGGGATTGAACACCGATGCCACGGGGATTCAGTTCCGGATGCTCAATGCGAACAAGGGACCGAGCGTGCGGGCTCCGCGGGCGCAGGCCGACAAGAAGGCGTATCAGTTCCGGATGAAATGGCTGCTCGAGAACACTCCGAATCTGGATCTCCACCAGGGGAACGTGGCGGAATTGCTGGTCGAGGGCGACGCGGTCTGCGGTCTGCGGACCAATCTGGGGATGCGGTTGGCAGCCCGGGCGATTGTTCTGAGCGCCGGGACCTTCATGCGGGGGCTGCTGCATGTCGGTCTGCGGAACACCGCAGGGGGACGCATGGGGGATGCGGTGTCCACGGTTTCCGACAGTCTGCGGTCGCTTGGCTTCGAAGTGCGGCGCTTCAAGACCGGGACGCCATGCCGGTTGAACGGCCGGAGCATTGACTTCGGGAAGTGCGATCGGCAACTGGGGGACGATCCGGCCCCCGCCTTCAGTTACCTGCGGAACACCCTGGGCGGAGATGAGCGCGATCCGTTTACCCTGAACCGCTGGTCCGACCCGATGTTCCACGTGGAACAAATGCCCTGCTGGATTACCTACACAACGCCCGCGACGCACGATCTGATCCGGGCGAATCTGGACAAGTCTCCCATGTATGCCGGCATCATCGAGGGCGTGGGACCGCGCTATTGTCCGAGCATTGAGGACAAAGTGGTGCGCTTCGCGGAGAAGTCGCAGCACCAGTTGTTCCTCGAACCGGAGGGCCGGCAGACCAACGAGTACTACGTGAACGGGGTATCCACTTCCCTGCCCTATGAAGTGCAGTATGCCTTCATCCGGTCGGTTCCGGGCCTTGCGCAGGCCGAGATCATCCGTCCTGGGTATGCGGTGGAATACGATTACTGTCCGCCGACGCAGCTGTATCCAACCCTTGAGACCAAGCGGGTTTCGGGACTGTATTTCGCCGGGCAGATCAATGGGACTTCCGGGTACGAGGAGGCAGCCGGTCAGGGTTTGCTGGCGGGAATGAATGCGGCCCTGAAGGTGCAGGGTCGGGCCGCGTGGGTCCCGCAGCGGTCGGAGTCGTATCTTGGTGTCATGGTGGATGACCTCGTGACGAAGGACGTCATGGAACCGTACCGGATGTTCACGAGTCGGGCCGAGTACCGCTTGCTGCTGCGGCAGGACAATTGTGATCTGCGGCTGACTCCGCAGGCGGTGGCGTTGGGGCTGGTGGATGGGGAGAGGGCGGGGCGGGTGCGGCAGAAAGCGGAAGCCCTGGCGTCGGCGCATCGGGTTGCGCGGGAGGCGGTGGTTGATGGATTGAAGCTGGAGAAGTGGATGCGGCGTCCGGAGAATTCGTGGGGTCGGCTCCCGGAGGAGCTGCGGGGTCGTTTTCCGGAGGAAGTCTGGGAATTGCTGGAGGTCGATGTGAAGTACGCGGGCTATCTGGAGCGGCAGCAGGAGATGGTGGACCGGGCCCAGCGGATGGAGGACCGGGAATTGCCGGGGTGGCTGGATTATGGGGAGGTCCGGGGATTGAAGCGGGAGGCGCAGCTGAAGCTGGGGTCGATCCGGCCGCGGACCCTCGGGCAGGCGGCGAGGATTCAGGGAGTGACGCCGGCGGACATTGCGATTCTGACGGTTGTGCTGGAACGGGGTCGGCCCGCGGCTGATTGCGATGTAACCCTCTGATAATAAGTTATTTATGAAATACAGACGCCTTGGCCGCAGTGGATTGACGGTGAGTGAGATCGGGCTGGGAACGATGACGTTTGGGCTGCAGACGGACGAGGCTGAGTCCTTTGCGATGATGGATTATGCGGTGGAGTGCGGGGTGGATTTCTTTGACACGGCGGAGCTGTATCCGGTGCCGCCGGACGAGGAACACTTTGGGCGGACCGAGGAGATCGTAGGTCGTTGGATGAAGTCGCGGGGGCGACGGGAACGGGTGATTCTGGCGAGCAAAGTGACTGGGCCGGGGCATGGATGGTTCCGGCCGCCCGTGCGCGGGGGCATGACGGCATTGGACCGCCGGCAGATTGTGCGGGCCTGCGAAGACAGTCTGCGGCGGCTGCAGACCGATTATCTGGACCTGTATCAGACGCACTGGCCGGATCACGGGATGCGGGCGGAAGAGACGCTGGAAGCGATGACTGGGCTGGTGCGGAGTGGGAAGGTGCGGGTGGTGGGGTGCAGCAACGAGACTTGCTGGGGCCTGATGAACAGTCTGCGGGCGAGTGAGCGTGCGGGGTTGGTGCGGTATGACAGTGTGCAGAATAATTTTTCGCTGATAAACCGTCGCTGCGAGAGTGAGTTGGCGCAGGTGTGCCGGAGGGAAGGGGTTTCGCTGCTGCCGTACTCGCCGCTGGGCGGGGGCGTTCTGACCGGCAAGTATGCCCGGGGCATGCAGCCGGAGCGGGCGAGGTTCACGGCGTATCTGCGGTCCGAGGCATCCCGGCAGCAGCGGATGGCGCAGCGGTTTGTCAATCCGCGCACCCTTGAGACTGTGGCGCTGCTGGAGGAGATTGCGGCAGACCTTGGCGTATCGGTAACCGTGCTGGCGCTCGCATGGAGCCGTCAGCATGATTTTGTGGCCTCCACTCTGGTGGGGGCGACGAGTCTGGCTCAACTGGCGGAGAGCCTTGCGGCTGCGGAGTTGGTGCTGGATGCAGCGACCCTTGCGCGGATTGACGCGATTGATGAAGCCATTCCGAATCCGATGACCGAGGACGGTCTGCGGAGGCTGTGAGGGAACGGAAGTTCAGGAGAAGTCCGTGAGGGAACGGAAGTCGGCATCGAAGAGGCGTTGCCATGTGCGCGTGGCGGCACCGTCGGTCATGCGGGAGAGGGCATCGCAGACGAGTCTGGCGCGGGAGGCTTCGTCTGGAGCTGCCTGGAGGGCGGTTTCCTCGGCCTCGCTGAGGAGGCGGAACTGCTGGGCAGAGGAACTCGTGATGTAGCGGTCCGCGAGCGTGCCGAAGAGGGTGGTGAGCATGCGGTCGCATTTGTGTTCCAGCTGCTGGAGCTGGCGGCTGCGGAACACGAGGTGGAGGGCGATGCGCTTGTAGAACCTGGCTTCCCGGCGGGCCGCGTCCTCAATCTCGAGGCGGTAGCGGTAGCGGTTGGTGTGCGGGGACATGAAATTGACATCGAGGGCCAGGGAAACGGCATCGATGAAGCGTCCGATGCGGCTGCGGAGGCGGACTTCGGCGCGCTGTTCGCGGATGCTCCGGAGGAGGCGTTCGAGGTGATCTGCGTCCTCGCTGCCGAGGGATTGCGAGGATCCCCAGCGTTCGAGCGATTCCATTGTCAGGAAGCCGGCATTGATGCCATCGGCGATGTCGTTGAGCGAGTATGCGGTATCGTCGGCCCAGTCCATGATCTGGCA